>JAUIFR010000261.1 GCA_030430325.1 Bacteroidia bacterium
GGTGACTCATGAAATTTAAATTAATTAATCTATCGGTGCTATTGTTAGGCATCATTACCAATCAAATTGCAAAGGCTCAAGTTGACCCGGAATGTAAAAAATACATTCAGGATTATACCCAAAAGATTGCCAACTTAGATTCATTAGTAGGAGGGCAAGTATGCTATATGAAAATTAACATGACAGTGAAGGAAAAAGGGAAATCAGAAGAGACAAAAACAAGTGTTGAGCTGATATACGACAAGGATTTTCAGTGGGTCAAAAATAATCAAATGACCATCATACAAGACAAAAAAGACCTTTATATGGTTTATCCTGAAAAAAAAATGGTGTACAAAAGCTCTTCATTAACAGAAGAAAATAAAAAGAAACGCACCACTGATTTTATTGCTGGCTTTAATCTAAATTTAGAACAACTAAACTCCCTAACTTGTGAGGAAAGTAATGATAAAAAAGCCATTCATTTAGTTTATAAGGAAAACCATAGTTCAGGTATTCAAAACATTGTTTACCACTATGATCCAAAAATTAACATGATGAATCATGTAGCTATTACTTATAATGAAGCACACCCTATTCAAACACAATCCATGACATACGAGGTATTTGATAAAAATTATAAAAAATTAAAAAACAAATCGGCTGCATCGTATATCTATGACAAAAAAGGCCAGTTAAAAGAAGCGTATGCAGGATATAAAGTGATTGATAGTCAATAATTTATGATGAATCACCTCACATATCATTATTTTCTATATGGCATTACATTGATGCTGGTTGTCCAATTTGGCTGCCAGAACCGATTAATTAACAAAAAAATGCCAAACAATAAACTAATTATTACTAAACAAGATACGGTATTTGAATTTGAGATTCATAAAAAGCTGAAATCATTCCCCACCAATGATGATCGAACCTATACTTGGACTAAAGGAAATACAATTAGTTCCACACAAGGAGCCTATTTAGGACGTATTTTACATGGCCCATACAAAGTTTATACCAGAGCAAAGATGCTACTCGTGTCAGGTGAGTTTAATAAGGGAACCAAACATGGTGAATGGAAACATTGGCAAATCAATGGTAACCTTCAATATATTACAACTTGGCAACACGGAGAGGCTACGTCGAAAACCACCTATTCTCCAGATGGTAAAATAATAAGCAAGGCTAAGTTAAAAGACGGTATGCTTCATGGAAAGGTTATTACTTATGATTCCCTTGGCAATGCGACTACCAACTTTTATGATGACGGTAATGTAACAGCCGATAGCTCAAGTAGCAGTTTTTTAAGTAAAATTTTTAAGAAAAAAGAGCAGTCGAAAAACAGCATAAAAAAAGAAAAAAAGACTGATCAATCAAATTCATCAAAAAAAGAAACGAAAACAAAAAAAACAGACGCGAAAAAGAAAAAGGAAACCATAACAAAAAAGCAAAAAAAGAAAGAAAAGCAGCGCAAAGAAAAAAAGGACGCTGAGGCCAAGTCAGATAAAACCAAATAGCTCAAATGTCTGTTTTTAGTAAATATAGGTGGACTTTTTGGGACAAATTCTCAATGAATTTTAAAATATATACTTATATAAATGCTGGTGTACTACCTTTCGCTATTGGGTTATCATTACTAATTAGCATCATGAGTTTTACATTTATCCTATTTGGTTACTATCAAAAATGGCAATACGTAGCGGCCAAAATTGAGCATGAATTGATTCAAAATGCGCATTCAGGATTACAGTATTTTTTAAGTGAATTTGATCAATTTCAATATAATCAACCGCAAGAACTAGACCTATATGGAAACCAAAAAGACAGTGTGATTCTTACTAGAGTACCCTGGGGGCTTTATGACATAGCCGTAATACGAGCTTTTCGAGGCAAACATCAATATTCGTTTATACAGCTTGTCGGTCAACAGCAAAACACGCTTCAAATTCCTTCGCTTTATTTGCCCGACGAAAATAAAGCCTTAGCCATTGCAGGTGACACCTATATAAGTGGTACAGCCTATTTACCTAAGGCTGGGGTTAAATCAGCTTTTATAGGTAAACAAGGCTACAAAGGCTCTAGTTATATTTATGGAAATAAGCAATTTAGTGGACCTTATTTACCAAAAATCAATCCAGATAAACTGGCCACCATTCGTCGTTTAACCCAGTCGCCTCAATTATATTTTAACGAATTTGCACAAGTGGACCAGCCATATTGGAGTATGTCTTTCGATGGACCCACCGAGCTTATTGATTTAGGTAATTTCGGACAGGTAGATCAAACTTGGCAAGGGAATATTTGCTTGGTGGCCAGTCAAAAAATTACTATTTCTGCTCGTGCCCACTTAAATGAAGTTATTATTTCTGCACCAGAGGTTGAAATCGAATCAGGTTTTAGAGGAAACTTACAAATTTTTGCTTCAGATAGCATTATTGTGGGGCAAGGAGTAGAACTTACCTACCCTAGTGCCTTATGTGTATACAATAATACGGGTTCAGGTGCTATTAAACTTCTAGAAAAAAGCGAAGTTCAGGGTACCATATTTATATATAGCCCACAGTCTTTTAAGAAATTACTATTGCATATATACCCAGAAGCAAGAATCATAGGCCAAGCTTATGCGAAATCATATGTATGGCTTAGTGGTGAAATTTGGGGAAGTTTATATGCACAACGCTTTATAATGAAAACAGCCGCCTCCATATTCGAAAATCATCTACTGGATGCCAAAATCGACCAAACATTATTGCCATCAGCCTTTGTGGGTGCGGCTATTGTTGAAAATGATAAATCGCAGTATTATACGAGTATTCAAGTATTAACTGATCAATCCATACTAAATGAATCCATTTGAAGGAAACATGTGAAAATATTGATTCTAAAAATAGACTAGCAGGGAGTACACTCATAGAGGTCACTACAGCGCTGGTCATTATTAGTACTTTATTTGGGCTTTTTATTATGATTTTCTTGAACGTCAATACGGGAGCTAGTTACTCCCAGCGATTAAAAGCACGTGGGTATTTAGACCAAGTTTATGAAGAAAGTATTCAATCTAAAGATTGGCAGTCAAAATTTTGGTCCGAGGATCAGTGGGAAGTAACTAAGACGGTTAGCCGATATCGGCAACTTCAAAATGTATATTATTTTCAGTTATCCATTACCAATGCCGTGGGAGACACTATTGCTGTAACAAAACGCATCTATTATGAACCAAACTCCTAAAATTGCGGCATTTACTATTTATGAATTGGTGGTGGTGGTATTGCTATCCAGTATTGTATTTGCAATGGGATATCAAGCACTTAGTATTATTACCAAACTTGATATCAACTTTGATAAAAAATCTAGGGCATTTAATGATATTCAAACCATCCATAGAGACCTCAACCGGCATTTTACCGAAAGTAAAGCGATTTACCATATTCCAGCCTCAAAACAATTGTTAATTACTGACAATCAAAATATTATAAAATATAATTTAGAAAATGAACGGTGGATTCGAATACAAGATGCTCGGCGCGATACATTCCATTTGCAACACGAGTTAATGTATAATATGTACATGAATGGCAGCGACACGATTTGGCTCAATGATTTACATGTCACCTTTTGGCAAGGTAAAAACTCCTATTCATTTTATTTTAATAAAACAGCGACAGCAGCAAGCCTCTTTCACATGCAGCTCGAACAGCATAAATTTCAAAAATATGAGCGGAATTAACTTAAATAAAATAACTAAAAGTCATACCAAAAACGCTCAAAAAGATCCAGCGAATACCTCTTGGCTCAATAAAGATATTAAGCTCTTCGAATCATCCTTTGGTGATAAGGCCAAGGAAGGTTTTTATCTGGAAATCAGTATATTATTAGGTGCTGGCGTCAATATTAAAGAAGCCCTTGAACTCATCGAGCAAGAACAGAAAAAGGCCAAGTTCAAAGAACTAATCAACAATATTAAAGAGAAAATTGTGGCCGGTGCCTCTTTATCAGAGGCATTAGAAAGTCACCATTATTTTAGTGCGTATGAATACCATACCGTGCAAATTGGCGAAGAAACCGGGCAACTCGATCGGGTATTATTGCAATTATCAGATTATTATAAAAGTAAGATCAAACAAAAGCGGCAAATCATCCATGCTATATCTTATCCCCTACTTATACTAGGTAGTTCCATTGGTGCCGTCACCTTTATGCTTTCCTTTATCGTACCCATGTTTAAGGATATTTTTAAGCGATTTGGGGGCAAATTACCAGCTATAACACAATTTATTATAGATTTATCGGCCTGGTTGGGTCAATATGGACCTTGGCTTATGGGAATAGGTTTAGTAGTAGGTTATGCCCTATGGTACAACCGCAAAAAGACCATGATCAAAAGATACGGCAGCTGGATGCTACAACGCATTCCAGTCATCGGCCCATTAGCTATACGATTACATTTAGCACGTTTTTGTGGCTCTTTGGGATTGCTTATTGGCAGTAAAATTCCTTTGTTACGTGCTATCGAACTAGTTGAGAAAATGATCACCTTTTTCCCGCTAGAGCAAGCTTTAAAAACAATCGCCAATGACATCTTACACGGTGATAACCTCCATGTATCAATGGAAAAATTCAAACTCTTTGACCCCCGAATGATTGCTTTAATAAAAGTGGGTGAAGAGGTAAATAAATTGGATGAGTTTTTCGAACGATTAGCCACTCAGTATAGTGAGGAAGCTGAGAACCAAACGGGCATGCTCAATACCTTTTTGGAACCTTTAATGATCATTTTTCTGGGGCTTATTGTGGGTTTTATACTTGTTGCGATGTATATGCCTATGTTTCAGCTGTCCACAAATTTTGGTGGATGAAAAATGAGCAAGAGCAAGAGTAATGAGCAA
>JAUIFR010000015.1 GCA_030430325.1 Bacteroidia bacterium
CGTAATAAGGTTTTCTTTGGTCATGGCAGCTTCGATTGCCTGATCCGTATCGGTTTCAAACCGAACATCCCTATTAGTGATAATGCCAACAAGCTCTCCATTCGAATTAGTGATGGGGACACCTGAGATCCTGTACTTATTCATTAAATGGATAGCATCTGATACTTTATGTTCAGGCGAGAGATAAATTGGGTCAGTAATAATACCATGCTCGGAGCGTTTAACCTTATCTACCTCACTGGCTTGTTGATCTATAGGCATATTTTTATGAATGATACCCACGCCGCCTTCCCGAGCCATGGCAATGGCAAGTTCAGATTCGGTAACTGTATCCATGCCGGCACTGAGTATCGGAATATTAAGTGCAATATCACTAGTAAGCTGTGTCAATAATGATACATCTTTTGGTAATACTGATGAATAAGCCGGAAGCAATAGGACATCATCAAATGTAAGTCCTTCAAGTATCTGCTTTTCCATATGTTATACAGGTTAATGGCATTTGGATTGATGCTTTTTTTTTATTATTTTAATAAATATTACATAGGTGTAAAAATTGGTATAAATATTGCTCTTTTATTATTGAAATGAAATGTTTAAGCCAGAATTATTTACCAATTCTAGCACTGCTAACCTAGATGAGAAGAATGCTATAGTATGATGGTTTAATTGTATTATATTTTGTAAAATACATAATTTTATTTGTTTTTGTTATAATAAATTGTATATTTGCAATATAAAATTTATAAAAATGAAATTGATTAGTCAGCTATTTGTTTTGTTTTTGTTATTTATAGGTTGTGTTACCTTTTTGTCGCTCATGTTTTGGGTGTTGTTCAAGCGTAATGCTCCTAAATATGATGATATAAAAGAAAAATTACTTTTGTATGATATGAGGAAAAAGGCGCCTAAAAGAAAGGTTATTTAAGCTAGATTCTTCAAGGGATTGTTTATTGGCTTTGTTTGGTACCTACATTGGCATGCTCTGTTTATAATTTGAATAATGTTGTAAGGCATTGTTTTTCAAATATAAAAAAGACAATAATCATCAGTCAGCTATTTTTGATTGTTAATGAACACATATATATTATATCAAAATAGGTAAGCTGTCTTAGGTTTAGTTCGGCTAATTATTTGTAAATTTATTTCCTCATTTAGATCTAATTCGAACATTCTTTCAACACATTTAATTAAATTTTTATTCTTTGAAACCTTTGATATTATTAATTCGTATAATTAATTACAGAGGTGTACCTTATACTTTAAATAATACGCAATAAACACCTAGGAATTCTGTACTTTTGGGTAAAGCTTGTAAAATGAAAAGTGTACAACAGAAATTATTAGCTTATAAGCGAAAAAAATACCAAAATCAGCTAATAAAAGGTAGTATTTTTGCTTTTGCATTACTACTATGTGCCTTATTGACTATTAGCTCCCTTGAATATATCATTCGATTCCCGAGTAGCGTGCGGGCTATTTTGTTTTTTGTGTTTTTAAGTACCGCAGGTGTTATAGCCTATTTTTGGTTATTTAAGCCGCTTTACTTCTTGCTTAATCCAAATAAGTATATTAGTGATGATCAAGCTGCTTCAGAGGTAGGGCAGTATTTCCCTCAAATAAGTGATAAATTGTTAAACCTGCTTCAACTTAAGCGTCTTTCATCGGGTTCAGCAGGATTACTTGAGGCTGGAATTGCACAAAAACAACAAGAAGTGGCAAACTTGAGCTTTGCACAAGCGATAAAATACAATGAAAATAAAAAATACCTTAAGTATTTAGTTGTGCCAGCGGTGATTTGTTTCGTATTGGCCATCATGATCCCTCAATTATTTACCGAAAGTACGAAGCGAATTGTTCAATTTAATAAGGAATTTGTTCCAGTAGCTCCCTTTAAATTTGAACTTGTTAATGATCAGCTTGTTGCCTTTAAAAATGAAGATTTTAAAATTGAATTAAATCTTACCGGTGAGGCGTTACCTGATCAAGCTTTTGTATATGTAGGAGATCGGAGGATTAAAATGGCATCCATGGGTGGGGGTAGTTTTGAGTATATCCTTAAAAATATTTTACAGCCTCAGCAGTTTTACTTTGAGGCAGCTGGATTTAGCTCAATATCGTATGCTTTAGAAGTTGTGCATAGGCCTAATCTAAGAGATTTTATCATCAATTTAGATTTTCCTGCCTACCTCAATCTAAAATCTGAAAAAATCCAAAACACAGGACATATAACAGTGCCGGCTGGTACAAATATTGAGTGGTTATTCCATACTAATGATACCGATAAAATGCAAATTGTGTTTGCCGATAGTAATCAGTCTGAATTGACAGCGGATGCTGGAGTGTTCCGGTTTAGCGATACCTTTTTTCATTCAACTGATTATCAATTAAAGTTAAGTAATCCGCACAGCCATAATTTAGACCAAATTCAATATAACTTAGAGGTGATACCCGATCAATACCCTCGAATTACTTTGGAGCAGTTTCAGGATACCACCTTATATAATATGTTGATTTTAGGAGGCAATATTGAAGATGATTATGGATTGCATCAACTAAAACTCTTTTATCGTACTGCTAAGCAAGAAAAGTATAAAAGTATCCCGATTGCATTTGACCAAAACCAGACACGTCAAAGTTATTATTACCAATGGCCGATCCACGAGCTTGAGCTGCAACAAGGTGACTTGCTCGAATATTACGTGATGGTTTGGGATAATGATGGCATTATGGGCCCCAAATCAAGTAAGACAGGAACATACAAGTTTGAAGTACCTTCTCAAAAGGAGATTAAAGAAAAAATTGAAAAATCAAGCCAGGCTACTCAAAAGCAGATGGACAAAAATTTGGAGCAAGCTAAAGCTCTAAAAGAGCAAATTAAAGAGGCGGAGGAGCGCATTAGGGGTAAAAATGACCTGACCTGGCAGGATAAAAAATTATTAGAAAAACTCATAGAGCAAAAAGAAGAGCTCGAAAAGTCAATGGAGGAGTTACAAAAACAACACGAATTACAAGCCAAGCAACAAGAGCGTTTTGGGCAGAAAGATAAAAAAATCCAAGAAAAAATGCAGGCCTTACAGGAGCTGATGAATGAACTTTTGGATGAAGAAACCAAAAAACTGTATGAGGAGCTCAAAAAGTTATTGGAAGAAAATAATTCAGCCGTTGAAGTGCAGGATTTGCTTCAGCAAATGGAACAAAAAGAGGTCAACTTAGAGAAAGAAATTGAACGGAGTTTGGCCCTATTCAAGCAACTTAAGTTTGACTCGAAGTTGCAGGAATCCATAGATCAACTCAATGAGATCAGCAAAAAGCAAGAGGAACTTGCTCAGCAAACTGAAAATAAACAAAATGACCAAGAGGAGCTTATGAGCCAACAGCAGGAGCTTAATAAAGAATTTGAGCAATTGCAAGAGGAGATGAAGGAGCTTAAAGAGCTTAATGAAGAGCTTGAAAATCCAAAAAATATGGAGGAAACGGCTCAAAAAGAACAGGACATTAAGAATAAACAACAAGAGAGTCAAGAATCGTTGGAGAAAAATAAACGAAAAAAGGCTAGCGAACAGCAAAAAGATGCGGCGGAGCAAATGGAGCAGCTCGCTCAGCAGATGCAGCAAATGCAAAACAATATGGAAATGGAGATGGTGCAGGAGAATATGGATGACTTACGGACCATACTCAATAACCTCATTAAGCTTTCATTTGACCAAGAAGATATCATGATGGGCTTTAGAGAAGTGGACCAGATCGATCCAAGGTATGTGGAGCTTTCGCGACAGCAACTCAAAATTAAGGATGATGCCAAGCTCGTAGAAGACAGCCTCTTTGCCCTAGCCAAACGCGTATTTCAATTGCAATCATTTGTAACTAGGGAAGTGGCTGCCATGAATCAGGCACTTGACGAAAGCGTGAATGCCTTACGAGAACGTAAAAAGTACTTAGCTACAGGAAAACAACAATTTGCTATGACGGCCATGAATAATTTGGCGCTGATGCTTGATGATGTGCTCGATCAAATGCAGCAACAAATGGCCAATGCGTCGCAAAACCAACAAATGTGCGAAAAGCAAGGCCAGCAGCAACAACAAATGAGTATGAGCCAGCTCCAGCAGCAGCTCAATCAGCAGATTCAGCAGTTGAAAAAGAGTGGTAAATCTGGGCGGCAGCTATCAGAAGAGCTCGCGAAGCTCGCAGCGGAGCAAGAGCGGATTCGTCAGATGATGAATGAATCAGGAGAAAAAACGGGGGCCAAGCCCGGTCAAGAAGGTGAAGAAAGTGGGGGAAGTGGAGGCTCCAGCGAAAAACTAAAAGAGATTGCTGAGCAAATGGAACAGACAGAAGAAGATTTAGTAAATAAGCGAATTACCAATGAAATGATCGAGCGCCAGCAGGATATCTTAACCAGGCTACTGGAGGCAGAAAAAGCAAGTCGCGAAAGAGAATTGGATGAAGAGCGGGAAGCGGAGCAAGCTAAAGCGAGAGAAAATTCAGTACCCAAGGCCTTTGAAAAATACATTAAGTTAAAAGAAAAGGAGATAGAACTGCTCAAGACATTACCGCCGGCATTAAATTTATACTACAAAAAAGAGGTCAATAATTATTTTAGGCGAATAGGGGAGTAGTAAGCAGTAAATGAGTCTACTAAGCTACTTCTGAATGCTCGGTAATTTGTTCTGGCGTAGCTTCTATACTTTTTGTTAGCTTAAAACTAAATTCCGAACCTTGATCAACTGAGCTTACCACTTTAATTTTAGTATGATGCGCTTCTACGATCTGTTTGACAATGGCAAGGCCTAATCCCGACCCTCCTTTTTCTTTAGAACGACTCTTCTCAACTCGATAAAAACGCTCAAAAATACGACCAAGATCTTCAGAAGGAATACCTCGCCCGTTATCTTTTACAGTGATCTTAATTTTTTTACGGCCTTCCTGAAAAGAAACAAAAACTTTTCCGTCTTCTCGCGTATATTTAATCGCATTCGAAATTAGGTTTTGCATAACTCGGTAGATTTTATCATAATCTGCTTGTACATATAGCCCTTTTGCATCTGAAGGGTCTACTTCTATTCTAATGTTTTTTCGAGCAGCTTTTTCCTCGAGTTGGTCAATCACCTCTCGGGTGATCATGAGCATATTTACATCTTCCATGGACATCGTAATTTGCCCATGTTCCATTTGAGATAAGGTAAGTAAATCTTCAACAAGCCCAACGAGCGCATCTAAGCTTTTGCCTGCCTTTTTTAAGAATCTACGGCTTACATTTTCGTCATCAATGGCGCCATCTAATAAGGTGTAAACAAAGCCCTGAGCTGCAAAGATGGGCGTTTTTAATTCATGTGAAATATCGGCTAAGAATTCCTTAATAAAAATTTCGCGCTTTTTTAGTTCTTCAATTTCGTCTTGGTTTTTTGGAGCATAGGAGAATAAATCTTGCCTAAGCTTCTGAAGTGGATTAAAAGGTTGTTTCGTGATATTTCCTTTTATTTTACTAAACTGCTTCTTTTTTATTCTTTTTAATGCTAAATCGATCTTATATATTTCTCTGAAAACTAAGGCATTACTGAAAATATATGAAGAGACAAAAGCAAGGATAAATGCCATGAATAACTCATATTCACTCAACGTATTTAATAACGAGAGGAAAACCATCGTTGTAATGGCCGTAAGTGTAGCTAAAAGTAATGCTATTCTGCTGGAACTTGACATACTAAGCTTGGTTAATTAGTTAAAGCCCCAAAGCTACCTAAATAATTGGAGAAAGCCCTGTTGGTAATGTCAAATAATTGTGAAACAAATATTAAGAAATAATGAACTTTTTGAACATTATTACCTAATTAAGTTGAAAAACAACTTATTTTTTTCCTTTGTAACGCTTGTTAAATTTCTCCACACGGCCAGCTGTATCCAAGAATATCTTCTTCCCTGTATAGAAGGGATGAGATGCGGAGCTTACTTCAATTTTAATTAGCGGGTAGGTATTACCATCTTCCCACTCGATCGTATCCTTAGAAGACATGGTCGACTTAGTCAAAAACTTAAATTCGCTCGAAGTATCATAAAATACAACTTCTTTATAATCCGGATGTATACCTTTTTTCATTATATTTTAATTTAACGGACCGCAAAGATAATCTAAAATAAGTAATTTCTCAAAATTTAGCACAAAAAAAGGGGCAAAAATACCCCTTTTTTGAAGTGAATATTTTCTACTAGCTTTCAATTTTTACACTAAGTGTAATTGTGCCTGTTGTGCTAGCTTCAACGGCAGTAACTTTAATTGCACCTTTAATGCCATCAGCAGTAGTAAACAAGATAACATCATCTACTGCAAGTTCATTTGAAAGTGTACCTGAAGGGCTCTCAGCATCAACGGCAGCACTTAATTCGTCATTTGTAGTATAACTGCTGTAGTCTGCGCCAGCAACAGTTGCCATTTTCGTTTCATTTTTAGTACCCCAGTTGGCAACACCAAGTGAACCAAATTCTAGTACAGAAGCATCGCTAGGAGCAGCTAATGTTACTTTATTTGTAGCACCATAATAATAAACGAAGTCAACTTTTGAATCATTTGTTGCAGCCTCAGCAACTTTATAAACTGTACCAGTGGCAGCATCCATAAAGCTACCATCTGTTGCATTTTCATGTGCACCCATCAGAATAGCTGTAAACTCAGTTACAGCAGGTGACTCATCAGGTGTAGATACTTGTACATTAACCTCTACAGAGCCTTCTAATCCATCTTTGTCAGCAGCTACGATGCTGTATGCAGTCACTCCTTCATTTTGAGATGCATTAATTCCAGAGATCGTTACAACAACAGGGCCACTGCCAGATAATTCAAATTCGTCTGTTACTTCACTTGTTTCACCTTCTTCAGTAAAAGTTGCGGTTAATTTAACATTTCCTTCCTTGATGTAAAGTTTTTCTAAGTTTTTGTCTCCCTTAGTTACGGTAACTTTAAATGCCATAGCATCACCTGGATTTAGCTGGACATCACCCGTGATAAGCCCATCTCCAGTGTTGAATGAAACACTAGGTCCATTTGGAGCTGGATCTTCTGGGTCTCCACAACTTGAAATAAATGCGAGACTTACTAGTGCAACTAATACAAATCCATAATTTAATAATTTCTTCATCATTCTCTTATTTAAAAAAGGTTTAAAAATTTTAAATTCAATTACTTTTAATAAATACCTTCATGTAAATATGTTTGCCATATTCAAAAGGTTAGTATATTTACAACGATCTCTATACATAAATCGTACCAAAGTGGAAAGAAATTTATAGAAATCGGTTATTTTAATTTATAAATTTATACAAAAAACTTACATATGCAGTTAGATTTAGTGTCAATAATTAGAATTAGTAGAGGATTGTTAATCAGTTTTTTATTGTTATATGTGGCTGGTATAATGGGGCAAAGTAATCAACTTTTGACCATCAATGATTACCTCGATCTGGGTTTTAATCAAATAGATGATGCCGAGGATTTGAAATGGGCAGGTGATTCACACTTTAGGCATATAAAAGGATCAGACGAAGATTTTATAATTAAAGTTGAAAATGCTTCGGGAGTTCATCAAGATACTTTGGTTCGAGGAGGTAATATAAAGTATGATATGACTTCATTTGAACGATTTGATAACTATCTAGTGAATGCATCACAAACACATTTGATTTTAATTAAGGATGAGTCATTTATTTATCGTAGGTCCACTCAAGGCAGGTATTATTTATACCATATCAAAACAGGTAATATAACACCGCTCATGCAAGGTGAACCTATCCAATATGGAACTTTTTCTCCCGATGGTGAGCGTATAGCCTTTGTGCACCAACATAACTTAAAGTACTATTCTATTAAGGATCAGAAAGTCCATGAAGTTACAACAGATGGTGAGCAGGAGTTATTATTGCATGGTCAAGCCGACTGGGCCTACGAAGAGGAACTTACGCTTACCAAAGCATTTGAGTGGTCAGCCGATAGTAAAAAAATTGGATTTATGAGCTTCGACGTACGTGATATGAAACAGTACTATTTACCAAAGTGGGAGGGGGTTTATCCTGATTATGAGGTTTTTGCGTACCCAAAGGCAGGTTATGACAATGCCAAAGTATCCATTAGAGTATATCATTGTGATGCTAAAACATTGACAACTATGGATACGGGGAGTGATACGGATATTTATTTACCTAGAATTTTTTGGTTGCCCAGCAATCAATTGGCATTTATCAGGCTCAACCGACTCCAAAATAAGCAAGATATCTTATTTGCAGATATAAATACTGGTAAAAGCAAACTCCAATACACCATTCAAAGTGATACTTATATCGATTTTAATGCCAATGAAACATTTTATTTTTTGGCTGACCGCTTTTTCTTTACCAGTGCTAACAATGGATATAAGCACATTTATATGAAAGAATATGCCAAAAAAGAAGCAATGCAAATTACTAAGGGGGAATGGGAAGTGATCCAATTTAGCGGTATAAATACGTCAATGAAAAAAATATTTTTTACATCAAACCAGCATGCAACACATCAAAATCACCTTTATGAGATTGGCTTTGAGGGGAAAAATAAGAAGAAACTAACCGAGGAGCCAGGTTATTACGAAGCAAATTTCGACCCGACAGGTTCCTTTTATACACTTACATATTCTCATGCAAAAAAACCTAATCAAGTGGTATTAAAGCGTGTTGATCAGCGTGAAGTCATCGATGTTTTGGTCGATAATAAGGAATTGACGGAGAAATTAAGTTCATTTCAGATTCCCGATAGATCATTTATCACCATAGAAGTTAATGATGTTGAGCTCAAAGGCTATATGATTAAGCCACCGGGCTTTGATGAAAGCAAGAAATATCCTGTGCTTATGTATGTATATGGTGGGCCTGGTTCACAAATTGTGGTGGACAAATTTGAATATAATAGACCAACTAGAGTGTTTCGTGATATAATAATGAGTCAAGCGGGTTATATCGTTTATTGTTTTGATAATAGAGGCACAGGGGGTAGGGGAAAGGTGTTTGAAGATCAGGTTTATAAGCACCTTGGTGAGCTAGAAAGTGACGATCAAATAGCCCTTGCCAAAAAACTAGGCGCACTACCTTATGTGGATAAAGACCGTATCGGTATTTGGGGATGGAGTTATGGGGGCTATTTATCAGCGCTCTCGATGTTTAGAGGAGAGGGAGTCTTCAAAGCGGCCATTTCTGTGGCTCCAGTTACTGATTGGCAACTTTATGATAATATTTACACCGAACGATATATGCAGCGGCCAAAAGATAACCCAGCAGGCTATCATTCATTTGCCCCGATTCATCACTATGAAAAACTTTCGGGAGCATTTTTGTTAGTGCATGGCATGGCTGATGACAATGTACATCACCAACATAGCATTGCCCTTCAACATAAGTTAATTGAAGCAAATAAGCCCTTTCAATGTGTCTATTTGCCTGGACAGAATCACCGAATGGATAAAGGAAATGCCATGCGCTATTTGTTAAATATGATGAAAGATTTTATTATAAATGAATTATAAGTAAACAATAGATTCTTTTATCTTTATGAAATATTTTTTATAATGCGCCAAATGCTATACGGATATGATGTTTATTGAACGAAATTTTGACCTTTGGAACTTCTGGGGGGCGATTGTAGCCTATGCTATTGCGGGGGTAGGTGTTGTTTTTTTGTTTTATCATTTACTGATGCTCATTATTATTAGTGAACCCAAAAAAAAATATGATTATATTTCAAAAAATGAGGTAAATATGCTTTTGGTGGCCTCCTACTTGTTTTTAGCAGCAATAGGAGCTTATGCTAACACGTTGGTTGAGGTTTCGGCATACTTTTGGTACATTATTAGGATATTTATTACGATCATGGTGGGTGTTGTTTTTGGGTCTGTGGTATTTAATGTATTTAAAGTATACTATCCAGCATTTATTGAGCGCAGATTAAAAAAACTACGGTACAAACCTAGGGTAAATCCAGAGACGGGTAATACGATGAAATTACTCAGTGAGGAGGAAGAAGATGTTTACCTTAATGAGGGAATGCAAGCAGAAGAGAATATTTTCTCTATCGATTATGATGTTTGGATTGATGAGCAAACAGGGTACACCAAAATAGAGCGCTACGCAGGTCATCTAAGAGCATTAAAGTGCCCTGAATGTAATTTTCAAACACTTAAGGTGGTAGAAGAGGAAATTTTAGAATCTCCAACAGTAGAAAAGCCAGGGCAGCTCATGAAATTTTATGAGTGTACTTATTGCAGCCATGAGAGCTCTAAATTGTTTAAAATAGCCAAGCTTAAAGAGGCTGATCTGGAAGAAGAAGATGAGTATTATTATGAGTAGTATTCCACTAAATTAGCAAAATATATTCAAATTATATGTAGATTTACATGTATTTAGCAGAATTTGTTTAATTTACGCTATTATTCATGTAATAAATTCAATTGGTCTTGATACATATTGAGTTGAGATTCAGCCTGCTGTATTTTTTGTTCAAATTCTTTCTTCATGGCATTGGCAGTAGCAGATTGTGCAAAAAATTCCATATTATTTTTCCAAATAGCAATGTCTTTTTCTAGCTTTGCTATTTTCTTGCGAATGGATGTGACTTTTTCTTCCAACTTATGAGAAGTACCAGCACCTTGTTTCATTAGTTCTACATGAAATTTTAGCTTTACACTTTCTTTTTCCTGCGAATCTTCGATTTCTAGGCAGTCGATACATTTGTCAAGCGCTTCGGTTAGCCTATCCTTTGAGGACTTTATATGTTCTTTTGGGACAAAACCAATCTCCGCCCATTGTTGTAGTAATGTAGAAATTTGTTCTTCATCAAGTGTGCCCTTGGCGAGTTCCAAAAGTTGATTGACAATATTTTCTTTTTGCTCAAGGTTTTCTTGATAACCTTGCTCAGTTTCTTTTTTAGCCTCGCGTCTTCCCTCAAAAAAAGTATCACAGGCTGCTTTAAAGGACGGATACAATTCATTCCGGTGTTTTTCTGGAACAGGACCTATGTTTTTCCATTGTTCTTGTAGCTCCTTTAGTTGCTTAGCGTCATGCTCCCAATCTTTACTATCCTGGAGCTGCTTTGCTTGCTCAAGTAAGGCGCATTTTTTTTGATAATTTTGATCTTTTTCAGCATCAATTTTCTTAAAAAAATGCGATTTATTTTTGAAAAATGATTTAAAGTTTGCCCAAAATTTTCTATTGATTTCTTTAGTAAGTTCACGCGGAATGGGCCCTATGGCTTCCCAACGTTCTCTAATAGTGATGATTTCGGCAGTTTTACTATTCCATTCAACAATTTTATCAGAATCAAACTCAAGGTATGGTGCTAACTCTTCGATAAGTGTTTGCTTTAACTTCAGGTTTTCTTCTAGCTGTGATTTATAGCCCTGAATGAATGATCGACGCCTTTCGTAAACCTTATCGGTTGCGGTTTTGAACCGATTCCAAATATTTTCTTGTTCATCTTTGGGGATAGGGCCAATTTGTTTGAATTGATGGTGCAACTCATCAATCCCCTTTTGCAATTCGCTTGAACTTAAGTTTTCATCATCAGCTATTAGCTCGGCTTTTTCGCATAATTTAATTTTGGCATCTAAGTTTTTTTTATGGTCAAGGTCACGTAGCTCAAAATAAATCTTACGCTTATCATAATATAAATTGACTAGTGCATTATAATTTGCCCATAAATTTTTGGCATGTTGTGCAGGTACCTGACCAATTTCATTCCATTTTGTTTGAAGTTCTTTGAGGTGGTTGATGTTGGCAATGGACTTATCCTGTTCGGTAAGTTCGCGTAGTGATTCAAGTAAATTTTGTTTAGCCTGAAGGTTCTTTTCTTTTGATTCAAACTGTTGTTTTTGCAGTGTTTTCTTTTTCTCTACAATTCGTTCATAAGTTTGCTGGAAAATTTGCTCTTGCTCGCTTCCTTTATAGTCGAAATCTTCTTTCTCTCCTCCATCTGCTATGAATTGATCTAATGCTTGATTATAATTTTTAGTTTTAATTTTATCAAATTCATCTTTTAGATCCTGTAATTTAGACGCTATTGTATTATAATCTTCATCAATTAATGTGGTAATCTCCTTAGTTAGTGTGTCTATCGTTATTAATCGATCTTGCTCAACATCGTTAGATTTTATGGCAGGCTCATCCTTAACTTCCTGTATGACAGACTCTATTTTCGAAGCATCATTTTCCATCTTATTGTTTATGTTTAGGACATTATACGAAATTAAGTCAATAATTTCAAGTATTCTAGTAATATACGAAGTTACAAAAAATAATATTGGATCCAACAACGGCATGGAGGCTGTATGCAGAAGCGGTTTTTATAAAAAATCAATGAATTTTGAACGAATTATGCAGAATAGGTTCAAATTTTAGACTTGGTTATTCTTCTTAAGTAACAAAAAAGCCCCACAATCATCATTGTGAGGCTTTTTCAATTAAATATTATGACTAATTTTTATCATCTACTTCTTCGTATTCCACGTCGGCTACATCGTTCTCAGCACTGTCTCCCTGAGCTTGAGCACCTGGGTCAGCCTGTGGTCCTGCGTCTTGTGCACCTTGGGTTGCATTGTACATTTCTTGTGAAGCACCTTGCCATACCGTATTAAGCTCATTGAGTGCAGTATCTATGCCTTCAAGATCCTGTGCACCATGTGCTGTCTTGAGCTTTGTAAGTGCTGCTTCAACTTTCGACTTGTTGTCTGCAGAGAGCTTGTCACCATATTCACTAAGTTGCTTCTCGGTTTGGAAAATCATCGAGTCGGCTGCATTGATTTTTTCTACCTTTTCTTTAGCCGCCTTATCAGTTTCGGCATTGGCTTCTGCTTCTTTTTTCATGCGCTCGATATCCTGCTCAGATAGCCCCGACGAAGCTTCAATTCGAATATTCTGCTCCTTATTCGTAGCTTTATCTTTAGCCGATACATTGATGATGCCATTTGCGTCAATGTCAAAGGTCACTTCAATCTGTGGCATACCACGCTGTGCTGGCGGTATACCATCCAAATGGAACCTACCAATTGTACGGTTATCCTTAGCCATTGGTCGCTCACCTTGGAGTACATGAATCTCTACAGATGGCTGGTTATCAGCAGCAGTAGAGAATGTTTCGGATTTCTTTGTTGGGATAGTGGTATTGGCGTCAATAAGCTTCGTGAATACACCTCCCATGGTCTCGATACCGAGTGAAAGTGGCGTTACATCAAGTAGTAATACATCTTTCACTTCACCTGTTAATACACCACCTTGTATTGCAGCTCCAATCGCAACTACTTCATCTGGGTTTACACCTTTTGAAGGCTTCTTGCCAAAGAACTTCTCTACCTCTTCTTGAATTCGTGGTATTCTAGTTGATCCTCCAACTAAAATTACTTCATCGATTTCAGAAGCATTTAGTGAGGCATCTTTGAGGGCATTGCGGCAAGGCTCAAGCGTACGTTGAATTAAATTGTCCGCTAACTGCTCAAATTTTGCTCTACTTAATGATTTTACTAAGTGCTTAGGAATACCATCAACGGGCATGATATAAGGCAAGTTGATTTCTGTGCTTGTAGAGCTCGAAAGTTCAATTTTAGCCTTTTCTGCAGCCTCCTTTAGGCGCTGTAATGCCATAGGATCTTTACGTAAATCGATGTTTTCATCTTTCATAAACTCCTCAGCTAACCAGTCAATGATTACTAAATCGAAGTCATCACCACCAAGGTAGACATCACCATTGGTTGATTTTACTTCAAATACACCCTCACCAAGCTCAAGAATTGAAATATCAAATGTGCCACCACCTAAGTCGTAGACAGCGATTTTCATGTCTTGATTCTTTTTGTCAAGACCATATGCTAAAGCTGCAGCTGTTGGTTCGTTAATGATTCTTTTTACTTCTAAACCAGCAATTTGACCGGCTTCTTTGGTAGCTTGACGCTCTGCATCATTAAAATAAGCAGGCACAGTTACCACTGCTTCTTTAACCTCTGTTCCTAAATAGTCCTCGGCAGTTGATTTCATTTTTTGTAAAATCATTGCAGAGATTTCTTGTGGCGTGTACTGGCGGTCACCAATTTTTACACTAACCGTATCATTATTGCCAGCAGCGATGTCATACGAAATGTGTTTTTGAGCATTAGCACCCATTTCACTGTATTTTTTACCCATGAATCGCTTGACAGATATAATTGTATTTTTTGGATTGGCTACGGCTTGTCTTTTGGCAGGATCACCAACTTTACGTTCCCCTTTTCCGTCTTCAGTGAAAGCCACAATGGAAGGAGTCGTTCTCCGCCCTTCACTATTTGGAATTACTACAGGCTCGTTACCTTCCATTACGGATACGCAAGAGTTGGTAGTGCCCAGGTCTATTCCTATAATTTTACCCATGTTTGTATAATTTAAATGTGATATTCTATTTTTTAATTATACCTGCAACCCTTGTGCCAATAGCAAAATTTACTTATAAAGCAGTCATTTTGTCAGTATCTAGCTTGTAAAGTCATCAAAAATGCCGTTTTGGCAAGCTTTTTATCATTTAATTTTGGTTCTGTCATATTTTGGTTGAATGATAATTTCATGAATTTTGCTAATTATGTTCAATTTGAAGTGTAAAGCATCATAATTTGCATTCAATAACTATAATTTTAGTTTTTATCCCAAATAGATCGAATCTTTTGCCTCGTTTGGAAAAGGATGAAAGTGGAAACACCGGCAAACAAGGCTAAAATTAAATAGGCCCAGCGGATCTGAGCGCTTTCAGTAAAAAAAGGCATGGAAAATAGCCCAATAAACCCAACCCTGAAAATGATATTTGCCCAACTAAAAACGCTATTTACACGACCAATAATAGCATTAGGGACCATTTTGAAAAGTAAAGAAAGACGAGCTACACGAATGCCCGCATTCGAAAGCTCCATAACCACACTACTTATAAACAAAATCAATACCGACTTAGTCAGCGCCAAACCAAGTAGATTAAGCGTAGCCAATAATAATCTTAATGAGCATGGATTGTTTGGAGAGGATGTTCATGAGCACGCCAGCACTTAATGCGCCAAGCGCATACATAAAATGCATGAAACCCAGTACATCGCCCCCTTTTTCGAGGTGTTTGTCCACATAAATGGGGTCCAAAGCGTGAATTTTCACTAAAATGATTAAAAATATAACATAAGAGAAAAACCCAAATATGAAAATATATGGCCTGATCTTTAAAAAATTTACCCCCGAACGGATTCTATGGATAAGGCTGCCCCGTTCTATTTCATGCAATATGTAAGGGTGATATTTGATGAAAAGGATGAGCAGTAAGGATATCCCATAAGTTAAGGCATCAAAAGCAAAAATCTCATGTAAGGACCAAGGGTCGATGACTATATTAAATTTAAAGCTGATCCATGGGAGCTGCCATTGCCAATTTACACCTGCCAATAATAAGGCCACAAAAAGCCCAGATAACGCATTGGTTGATTGGCCAACAATCTCGATCAAAGAGGTTATTTTAGTGTAATTTTTGGGTTCGCTAATCTCCTGCCCGAAGGCATATAAGTTGGGATAATGGATATGAAAGCCAAACACCGTTACTGTAAAAACAAATAATATAAGTGGAGTGGGTAATTGACCCTGCCAAAACCCAATGAGAGCAATGCTTCCAACTAAAATTCCTTCGATTAAATTCGTATAAAGAAATACTTTTTTTCTGGGGAATCGATCTACAATACTGCCGGCAATGAGCCCCCAAAACAAGGTAATAAGTGTAACGATGGCATAAAGAATATTAAAAGTAGAGGAGTTATCTTGTTGTACAAAATACCAAGGTATGGACAGCATGGTCATGCCTTGGGCTAGCCCAGAAATGCCATGGGCCGTAAAAAGTAGTACAAGTGCTTGTTTGTTTTTCAACTAATTTGAATAAAATTAGCAAAATACATTCAAAATAACATTTAATTTGAATAAATTCTGCAAAAATGGTTTAATAAAATCAATTGGCAGCTTAAAAGTCCAATAAGATTTCCAATCTGTAATTTAATCCAAATGTAAAAAAAATCGTGTCATCGATAATGCACAATGACACGAAATTTAATTAATGCTATATTTAGAGGAACTAAAGCTTATCGCTCCACTCAGCAATGGCCATTTCATTAAATTTTACATATTGCTGATTTCCAGCCTTTTCTGCTTTTTCTTTGCTCAATTCAGCTGTCTTAATGGCACCTTTGTAATCTTTCAGTTTCGCTTGGATTTGAGATTTTAGTCTGGAAATCCAAAAAGCATCTGGGTTTACGTCAATGCCTTTATTGGCCCATTCTAAGGCTTGATCCAAATCTCTATCGGTGTCAAAATAATACCTAGCTGATTGGAAATACATCGTGGCTAAGCCCGCTTCAGGTTTTTCCATTTTTTCTTTGATTTCAGCCATTACTTTGCTATCCACCTCATTACTTACAGTAAATGAAACTTTTGTTTTGTCCCATAACAACTCAAAGTCACCTTTATTTGATTTAATATTGGCAAATTGAATAGTCATGGTCTCCACCTGATCATTAAGTGATTTGGGTTGCACATCAAACCGCATTAGATCTTCCTTTTCATCATAACCATATTCGCCCCAATGCGTTGTGTTTTTATGGATAATGATGGTCCACTTATCTTTATTTGGAATGGTATAAAGCGCATATTCACCGGCAGGCACTTTCTGGCCACTTACCATTACCTCATCTGAAAACGAAATTTTGGTAGCTGCATTTGCTCCAGTGCGCCAAATTTTACCGTAGGGTACAAGTTCACCAAAAATCACCCTGCCTTTAACGCTTGGTCTCGAATACGTTACCTCTACTTCTGAAAGACCAATTTCTTGCTTTACCGTTGCTAGAGGGCTAGGTTTGGGGGTCGTAATTCCTTGTGCTAATACAGCTAGCACCCCAAATACACATAAATAACTAAAAAGTAATTTTCTCTTTAACATAATTCGTTGGGTTTTAATAAAATTTATGTAAAGCTAATAATATTTAGAAATTTGTTCTTGATTTAGTCGATTTTGTCACCTAAAAATGTTACCAGATGTTGATTCATTTAGATGTGCGGTGATCCAAGATGGTAATTGGTTAGTTAAGTTTGATGTTTTAGGGTTTATCATCTTAAAAGTTTGGTGGTCGATTACCCCAAATTGATTAGCAGTATGGGCAGCTAATGCAACATCATGTGTAGAGGCAACCACTAACTTATGCTGCTCTTTAGCTATGGTGGGCAAAAGCTGCATAATTTCCAATTTTTGGGCAGGGTCGAGAAAGGCAGTGGGTTCATCAAGCAAAATGACGTCGCTGGCTTGGATAAAAGCACGTGCTATCATTACTTTTTGAAGTTGACCATCGCTGCATTCGTTCAGTCGTTTACTTATAAGTTCTTGAATATTAAATATATCAATAAATTTATGAATATGGTCATAATCTTTTTTGCTATGATGCGCCCAATGATTAAGGTTTGGATAACGCGCAAGATTTAATAAATCAATTACTTTTAGATAGTTGGTTTGAGGAGATCGTGACAAAACTAATGCAATTCTCTGAGCTTTAATTTTGTTTGAGTAGCTATTGAGGGGTTTATCTTCAAGTGTTACATATCCATTTATAGGTTTATGTATGCCTGAAATTGTTCTAATTAAGGTTGATTTACCGCTTCCATTGCGTCCGAGGATACAATAAAAATTTCCTAATTCAAATGTTTCATTGATATTTTCAAGTAGTGGTTCCCCTGCGTAGCCTATGCTCAAATTATGGAGATTGATCATGGTTTTGAGTTAATTAGTTGGTTGTAAATCAACAATATCCAGCTCGTCAATAATATGGGTTGCACCGCTTAATTGATCAATTATAAAAAGTATAAATCGAATGTCCGCATTGATGCTTCGGGTAACCTCGTCGTCGAAGTAAACATCACTTAATAGTCCTTCCTTATTCCCATCAAATGCAAGACTTATCAGCTCTCCCTTTTCGTTTATTTTTCCAATACTGATGCACATCATGTTATTTGCATCTGGGTAAAAAAGTTGAGTTGAGTTCATTTTCATTAACAATCCCTTATCCGAAATAAACTCTGCTGTGCAGAAATCACCCAATGAAACGATAGCTTTCGATGCGCTTATTTTAGTTGGATGATATAATTGTTCTGCCATAAGTGTTGGGTATTGCTCTTTGTATAGGCTTATTACTTCTTCAATTTGCACAGGTAGCCACATGCCTTCTTCTGCTTTTAGTTGCAGGCTTATAGTGGAGGTAACTAGTAAAAATAAGAACAAACGTGTTCGAGATAAATTGCTCATATTAAATCTAATCATAATAGATGCCCAAAAATTGAATTTTTGCCCTACGAATGAAACAAAAAAATATGTATTGAGCAAATATTAACCATTTGCATAGAGGTAAATTTAATATAATTTAATATCAAATTTAGGTTAATCTAAAAAATATTTTAAATGAATCTAAAATTAATTTTTTAGTATGTGTAAAAAAGGTTATAATTGTATTAAATTAAATTTTAGGTATGCCTCAATTCGTTTTATCAGTATTGACCTTTTTGCTAGGTGTCAGCTATAGTTTATATGTGGCAGGGTATAGTATTTCTGGCAAATTAGTGTCTGAAAATGAGCCAGTTGCATTTGCTCATATTGCCATTCCTATGCTTGATATTGGTACTACAAGCGATGAGCAGGGTGTGTTTTTGTTGGAAGAAGTACCTGCGGGAAAGCATAAAGTTTATTTCTCCGCTGTTGGTTATCAGACACTCATGAAAGATGTAATATTGGAGCCCAGTCAAACCAATCATATGGGTACAATAGAACTTATGCAGGACATGCTTGGCCTGGATGAAGTTGTCGTAACTGGCACCATGCGAGAAACATACGTTCGAGCATCCCCTATTAAAGTAGATGTCGTCACGAGTACCTACTTAGAAAAAAGTATTTCTCCGGTAAACCTTACCGAGAGTGTCAAACTTATAAATGGTGTTGATGAAGTAGTGGCTTGTGGGGTGTGTTATACAAGTAATATTAGTATAAATGGTCTGCCTGGGCAGTACACAGCTGTTTTAATGGATGGGATGCCAATTTATGGAAATTTGGCTTCAGTTTATGGCCTAAATGGTATTCCTACTTCGATTATTTCTAGAATTGAAGTTATTAAGGGTCCAAGTTCTACCCTTTATGGTTCTGAAGCTATGGCAGGTGTAATCAACATTATCACCAAAAAACCAGATGAGCAAGAGTTGGTACAAGTCAATATTATGGGTTCATCACATATGGAGTCCTTTGGAAACCTCGCTTGGAACCCTAAACTGGGCAAGTGGAATGCCACGATTGGCCTAAACTATGGTTATATGAATGATTATGCTGATTTTAATCAAGATGGCTTTGGCGATATGGTTCAATTGGATCAACTGGCCGGATTTACAAAATGGGATTTAAAGCGTCCGGAGGGCAAAATTTTTAGCATGGCAGGAAAAGTATATTGGGAGGACCGGCGTAATGGAACTCAGACTTATCTCAATCAGCGTGCCTATCGCAGCCTCAGAGGTAGTAATGAGATATATGGGGAAAGTATTTACACCAAAAGGGCAGAGGTATTTGGGAAGTACGAACTCCCCTTGGCTACCAAAGTATTTTGGGATTATTCGGCGAGTATGCATCAGCAAGATAGTTACTATGGTAGTGATCAGTACGTAGCTGAGCAGTATATTTTGTTTAGTAATGCCTATTTGGAACAAAATTGGAAAAATCATCGCGCGACTTTGGGCCTAAGTGCACGCTATCAATATTATGATGATAATACAGTGGCAACGGGAGATAGTATTGATAGTCAAATTATAAATCAGCCAGAGAATCAATTTATTCCAGGGGTATTTTTGCAAGATGAGTGGGAGCCAAGCGTGAAGTTTAACCTATTGAGTGGTATTCGATTTGATTATTACCAAGCACACGGATTGATTTTTTCACCAAGAATAGGCCTAAAGTATTTACTTGGTCCATTTACTACGGCACGTCTTAATTTGGGTTCTGGTTTTAAAACGGTACAGCTATTTACTGAAGATCATGCTTTTATCAGTGGGCAACGTGAAGTAGTCATCCAAAGCGAGCTCAACCCTGAGACCTCAAGCAATCTTACACTAAACCTCAATCATGTGTATTTATTAGGTAAGGGCCAAGGCATGGTTGATTTATCATTCTTTTATACGCATTTTAATAATAAAATTACGCCCAATTATGATACACCTGGTAAAATTATCTATGATAATACCGTTGGTGATGCCACTAATATGGGATTTGGCCTAAACATTGACCATCAATTTAGCTTTCCGATTGCTATAAAATGGGGGGCGACCATTATGCGAACCATGCAGGATAAACTGGAGGAGCAAGAAATTGTAAAAGACTGGGTGGAGTTTGCACCACTGTGGTCAAGCTTGATTAGCATAAACTATAATTGGAAGAAACCGCAGTTGCTTTGGGCATTTACTGCCAATGTAACGGGGCCCATGGCGCTTCCACAGGTTTATGATTTAAATGATAATGGTGTGCCTGTGTCATTATCGAGGCCAACTACTTCCAGCCCGTTTAGTATATGTAATTTTCAAGTTACGAAGGTATTTAATACAGGCATTCAACTTTATTTGGGCGTGCAAAATATATTCAATTACCGGCAGGCATATTCACCGCTTATTGGTTATAATGACCCCAATGCTGATCCTGGTTTTAGCGAATACTTTGATACTTCATATACTTATTCACCCATACATGGGAGGGAAGTCATTCTTGGGTTTCGGTGGAGCATAGAGTAAGCAACTATGGTTATATGCTGAATGGATGGAGTTGGTAAGCTGCTTTTTTATTAGGGATAATCCGATGAAATTTTTATTAATTGCACCAAAAATCAACCTTTCTTCAATAAAAAATGTGTTTATTCCTGAAATTCACTTATTAAACTTAAGCCAAAATAAGCTTTTGCATGGTTTTGAGGTAGGTTTCGATCACGATCTTTTCATCAAATTCTCTTACCGCTTTTTTACGACTTTGTACCCCCATTTCTTGAAGTGATTCATCGGAGGAATGAATGATTTTTTCTAATTGAAGGGCTAAGTCTTGGGCATCTTTTGCTTTGCATAGGAATCCATTTTTACCATGATCTGCAATATGCCTACAGCCAGGTACGTCGGTCGTTACAATGGGTTTGCCGCATGCCGCCGCTTCAAGTAATGTTTTGGACATCCCTTCCCTATACGATGGTAGCACAATGCAGTCCGCCTGATTTATTAGTTCATTTATATGATCTGTAGTACCAAGATAGTCGATCGTTCCATTTTTTTGCCAATCTAGTAATGTCACCTCAGGGATGGCACGATTATGACCTTTGGCAGGATCACCAGCAAGTTGGAATACGGCATCATGACCTTGGTGTTTTAATTGCTTGGCCGCCTGAGCATATTCGATAATGCCTTTTTCGATGATTAATCGAGCAATTAATAAAAACTTAAGCGGTGTATTTCGTTGAAAGGGAACTGGCTTAAAATGCTGAATATCAACACCAGAACCTGGTATCACTTGGCATTTTTTAGGTGAGGCGAGCTTTTTTTCAATAAACAAGTCACGGTCATCGCTATTTTGAAAAAACAACTTTTTTGGAATACGGAATGCCAGTTTATATAAGATCAGTGCCACTTTGGCGGTTAGATTTTGATGTAAAAATACCGTTCCTAGCCCTGAAATATTATTAATGGCCTTTGCACCAGTCAATAAACAAGCAAATGCCCCATAAATATTTGGTTTGATGGTATAATGCAATACAAAATCGGGTCTAATTTTTCGATAAATTTGGATGAGCTGCCACAAGTATTTTAAATCATGGAGCGGGTTGCCACCTGTGTTTTGCAGGTCTACACCATAAAACTCGCAGCCCAGCTCACCAAGTCGTTCGCTATACTCATCCATGGGTGCTACGGCATATACGTGATGTCCTTCTTCTAGCAGCTTTTGGATCAGGCCTTTTCTAAAATTATAAATGTTCCATGATGTATTAATGCTTATAATTATTTTCATGTTTTTAGCTCAAATAATGGTCATATTTTCTAAATTAAAAAAAAATCCCTTGTTTTGTAAAAAAAGTAAAAAGATGTCGATAGGGATTTTACATATGCATACCACCGTGGTGGTGCTTTTCATGGTGCTACTGCTGTTTAAAAGTATATTATTATTTTTAAATAAGGAAACTTTACTGGATAAAGTACGTGCTAAGACAAAAATAGCAGATATTGTACTGGGAGTATTAATTTTGGTTACTGGTGGGGCGCTGGTAGCATTTAAAGGTGCTTTGCCGGCTTATTTATTGGTGAAAATTGTACTTGTTTTTGCCGGTATTCCGCTTGGAATCATTGGTATGAAGCGCAAGAAAAAACCCCTCGTAATGATCTCTTTATTGTGTTTCTTTTATAGTTATGGGGTTGCTGAGAGTAAGAGTTATACGCTAAAGCCAGCTCAATTTGAGGTAGCCACTGATCAGGTAGGTGATATTACTGATAGGGGAAAGATTATTTATGATAAACTCTGTGTGGAGTGCCATGGTGGAGCAGGTGATAAGGGCCTTTACAAGGCAGCTGATTTATCAATTAGTACGCTTACACCTTTGCAAGCAAAAGATATTCTGAAACATGGTAAAGGGGCCATGATGGCTTATGATAAGGTGCTCTCGGAAGAAGATCAAGATGCCGTGATTGCCTATATTCAGACCTTAAAAAAATAAATTCTCATGCTACGAAGGCCTAGAAGAAACCGTAAGTCGGCTGCACTTCGAGCGATGGTGCAGGAGCACTTTTTGCATAAAAGTCAGTTGATTTTGCCTTTGTTTTTGCTTGATAGACCTGGTAGGCAGGCCATTGAAAGCATGCCAGGGGTGCTGCGAATGGGGCTAGAGGAGCTCAAGGCGCATATGCAAGTATGTATGGAAGCAGGCGTGACTAATTTTGCCTTGTTCCCGGTGGTGCCCGAGGGGCTAAAGGATGCTACCGCTACTTATAGCTATGTCCAGGATAATTTTTATTTACAGGCCATTTCACAGCTCAAAAAAGAGTTCCCAACCTGTAGCCTAATGAGTGATGTAGCGATGGACCCATACAGCAGCGATGGGCATGACGGCCTTGTGCAAGATGGTGAAATTCTGAATGACGCCTCCATAGAAATATTAGAAAAAATGGCCATCGCTCAGGCTCAAGCCGGTGTGGATATCATTGGCCCATCCGATATGATGGATGGCCGGATCGGTGCGATGCGCCACGCACTAGAGACCGCTGGTCATCGCAACATCTCGATCCTGTCTTACTCCGCCAAATACGCCTCTGGCTATTACGGGCCTTTCCGCGATGCCGTTGGGGCCTCTGGTGCGCTACAGGGGGATAAGAAGACCTATCAAATGGATCCCGGCAATTCGGATGAGGCGCTGCGCCTGGTCGAACGCGACCTGCAAGAGGGGGCTGATATGGTCATGGTCAAACCTGGCATCGCCTATCTGGATATCTGCCACCGGGTTAAATCCACCTTTGGCACCCCGACATTTGCCTATCAGGTGTCGGGCGAATACGCGATGATCCAGGCGGCAGCGCAGAATGGCTGGATTGATGGTGAAAAGGTCATGCTGGAAAGCCTGATGGCCTTTAAACGCGCAGGCTGTGACGGGGTGCTGAGCTATTTTGCACCACAAGCGGCCCGAATCCTGAACGGCTAATCGCCGCAGGCAGGGAAATGTCCACCGCAAGGGCAAGAAAACGCCCGCATCATCAGGCGCTGACGTCAAAGTGATGACAGATTGGCGAAATGGGCGTATAACCCTCGCAGAGCCGGAAAACCGGCCTTTTATTGAACCCCGCTTGGGGTGCCATGCGTGATGGGCACTCACATGATAATGAGCCCAGCTGCATGACCGCCCCTAGCGCCCCAGGACAGGCAACTGGAATTATGAGCAGCAGATCTTTTGACCGCATGTCGCGTCGCGGTTTCACCCTGAGTCTTTTGGCCGGAGCAGGCGTAACCGCAGCCTGTGGCAATGGCGTTGGTACCAATAACAGCGCCACCATCGACGCCCGTGTCGATGCAACACTCAGCCAAATGTATAGTCTTTACCCCAACACCGTGACCCTGGCCGAAAAATCCACCGGTATGCTGGTGATGCCACTGGTGACAGAGGCCGGATTTTTGGTCGGCGGCGCCTATGGGCGCGGTGCCCTGCGCATCAATGGGGCGACGGTTGATTACTATTCGACCATCAAGGGCAATGCCGGTTTGCAAATCGGCGCGCAACAATATGCCCATGTGCTGTTCTTCATGACCCAGGATGCCCTCAGCGGCTTCCGCCGGTCCTCTGGCTGGGCGGCAGGTGCTGATCTTGAATATGTGGTGCGCGATGATGGCAATTCGATTTCTACCGATACCAACACGCTGACATCGCCGATCCTTGCCGCAGTGTTTGGCCAAGCAGGTCTGCGCATTGGTGCCACACTGGAAGGCACAAAATACACCCGCATCATCCCCTAGGCGATGCCAGGTGGGGGCTGCGCGACGCAACGGCGCCCCCTTTTTTTACACTCCATCATAAAACAGGGCGGCGCAGATAGATCCTGCACCGCCCTGTTTTATGCCGGTTTGTGCATTTATGCGCGCAACCGGCGGTTAGCCCATCGCCCGCAAGCGCTTGATCAACGACGATGTATCCCAGCGGCCGCCGCCCAGTTTCTGAACATCCTTGTAGAACTGATCCACCAGCGCCGTAACCGGCAGGCTTGCGCCAGTTTCATTGGCGGCATCCAGGCAGATGCCAAGATCCTTGCGCATCCAGTCCACCGCAAAGCCATGCTCGAAATGATCGTCCAGCATGGTTTCAGAGCGGTTTGCCATCTGCCAGCTGCCTGCCGCGCCCTTGCTAATCACCTCGACCACGGCACGGCCATCAAGGCCAGCTTTTTCAGCAAAATGAAGCGCCTCGCTAAGGCCCTGCACCAGGCCTGCGATGGCAATCTGGTTGCACATCTTGGTCATCTGGCCCGCGCCGCTGTCGCCTATGCGGCGACAGATACGCGCATAGGCGCCAATCACCGGCTCTGCGCGCGCATATGGGGCTTCATCGCCGCCACACATGACCGACAGCACACCGTTTTCCGCCCCGGCCTGACCACCGGAAATCGGGGCATCCACAAAGGCAATCCCAGCCTCGGCAGCCGCCGCGTAGAGTTCCCGCGTGACCTGGGCCGACACAGTAGTGTGATCCACAAAAACACTGCCCGACGCCATGCCGGCAAAGGCCCCGTCCGGCCCCAGGCAAACCGCCCGCAGATCATCATCATTGCCGACGCAGGACATGACAAATTCGGCCCCCTCGGCAGCGGCACGCGGGGTGGCGGCAAAGCTACCGCCATGTTCCTTGGCCCAGGCCTCGGCCTTGGCCGTGGTGCGGTTGTAAACGCTGACCTCGTGACCCGCGGCCTGCAGGTGCCCGGCCATCGGATGCCCCATAACCCCCAATCCCAAGAATGCGATTTTTGTCATGTGCTTTTCCCTTGTTCTGAACTGGCTTATGTTGGGGACACCCTAACATCGGTCCGGCGGGGTGCAATTGCATCCACGACGCCAAAGCCACAATAAACAGGAAAAAAAGCCCCAAATGGCACGTCTTTTTCGCTGGCTCTTTCGGCTTGCCGCCGCACTGATTCTACTGGCGCTTTTGGCCAGCGGCCTGGCCTATTACCTGGCGGCGCAATCCCTGCCGGACTATGATAAGGAAATTGCCCTGCCCGGCCTATTTTCGGCAGCTACGGCGCCAGTGACGAAGACGTCTATTATGGCCTTGGCTATGCCCATGCGCAGGATCGCCTTTGGCAGATGGCGGTGATGCGACGAACCGCCCAGGGGCGCTTGTCAGAGATTTTTGGCACCCGCACGGTTGAGACCGATATCTTTTTGCGGCGCCTGGATCTCTATGGCCTGGCGCAGCAGTCGGTGTCGGCGCAGTCGCCCGAAACCCGTCAGGCGCTAAAGGCCTATTCTGCCGGGGTGAACGCACGTCTTCTGGAAATAAACGAAGAGGCGCTCGGGCGCGGCGCGCCCGAGATGTTCTTGTTTAATATGCCAATGTCGCCCTGGCAGCCCGCCGACAGCATCGCACTGATGAAGCTGATGGCGCTGAAATCTTCCAACCATCTACAGGAAGAGGTGCTGCGGGCCCGCACCTCTCTTGCCCTGACAGATCCCGACCGGCTGCGCGATATCCTGCCGGATGCGCCGGGCAAGGGCACCACCGCCCTGCCAGAATATGCCGCGATCTTTCCCGATGTGGCGCGCTATGCCAATTTGACAACCTCGGCCAGTGCCGCATCGCCCGACAGCCAAGCCCCATTTGGCAACAGCCTGTTTCCGGTGCCGCCGCGCGGCCATGCAGGCGCATCCAATGCCTGGGCCGCCGCGCCAAGCCGCTCTGCCTCTGGCGGGACTTTGCTGGCCAATGATCCACATTTGACGCTCAGCGCGCCGGGCAGCTGGTATCTGGCCCGCATGGAGCTGGCCACTGGCGGCATCATCGGCGGCACCATTCCCGGCATCCCGGCCATCCTGTCCGGCCGCTCGGAAGATCTGGGATGGGGCATTACCGCATCATACCTGGATGATCAGGACCTGTTCATCGAAAAGCTCAACCCGGAAACCCCAGAGGAATATCTGAGCCCGCAGGGCTATCGCAAGTTCACCAGCCGACCCTCAATCATCAAAATCAAGGATCGTGCCCCCGTCACCCTGACCCTGCGATGGAGCGAAAACGGCCCCGTTCTTCCCGGCTCCTTGTTTGATCTGTCGACCATCACCCCGCCGGGGCATGTGGTCAGCCTCGCCTGGACCGCGCTGGACCCGCAGGATACCTCTATGACGGCCGCAATCGGCTTGATGCGCGCGTCCAGCGTGACAGAGGCAATTTCCGCAGCAGAAGGTTTCATCGCCCCCTCGCAGAACCTCGTACTGGCGGATCAGCAGACCATCGCCCAAAAAACCATCGGCGCCTTTCCGGCCCGCGACGCCCGCCATCAAAGCAGGGGTCGCCTGCCCAGCCAGGGCTGGCTGCAGGAAAACCGCTGGCTGGGGCGTGCCCCCTATGCCGCCAACCCGGAATTCATCAGTCCCCGTGGTGGTATTTTGGGCAATACCAACAACAAGATCCTGGAACGCCCCTTTCCCAATCATGTCTCTTACATTTGGGGCGATACCCAACGGATCAATCGTTGGCGCCGCCTG
>JAUIFR010000262.1 GCA_030430325.1 Bacteroidia bacterium
TCGTCGATGCCCTCGACCATGCCCCATTCGCCGCCCACGGCGATATTGAGAATGAGATAGAATGGTTTGTGGTAGGGCCATTTACCTTCGCCGTCACCTTCGTTGAGATACTCGAAATAAAGTTCGTCATCGACCAAGCTTTAAAATACGCACCAAATGCTTTCTGAGATGTTGTTCTTAAGGACTCTTTTACCATATGTGCTATCCAAGCCTGTGTATGTTTTTCACCAGTGGTAACATGACAAATGATCCCTCGGTTTTCTGGGTTATTTGCTGCTCCATCAAATAATGCTAGCATGTCCCCCTCCATAGGGAACCCTGTTGCCGGAACAGGTGTAATACCCACCATACTTTGTACGCGTCCTTCTGCCAAGGAGTTTAGTAACTGGATAGCCATTCCTCCCATGGAATGACCAATCGCGTGAAATCTATCCCATTTAAGGTGATTCGCTAAATGCAATACATCCTGCACTATTTCAGCCATAGTAAACGCACCTTCCAAATCCATTGAAAGCCCATATCCTCTATAGTCCACAAAAGTATAAGTAAATGTATCTAAATCAAGCACATCAAATAATCCATTAAAAACACTATGATCGCCCATCCAACCATGAAGAACCATAACTTTTTCTGAACCAGATCCCATCAATTGATGTCCTATTACTTGTGTCATAACTGATAATATTTGATGTTAAACAAAACAATGATAAATATATTTTTTAAAATAATACTACTAATGTAAGTTTTAGATCAAAATTGCATATTTTTATGATTAATATTTTAATTTTATTTATATAAAATATAAATAAAACATTTTTTTTACTAATATTAGAATCAAATTCGGCATCTTATTCAAATAAATTCACATCATATATATTTGGTTTTTATATAATAATTTATTTTTTTTGTATATAAGTTATTCTATATTACATACAAATGATGTAATAATATTTTGAGTTTTATCAAAATAAAATTTTAGGTAAACTTAAGTTCAGCAGCAAATATAAAGTGAAATCATCTATAAAAATAGAAAATTTTGAACCTGATATTTGTAATATGGTAACATGTTATAGTGCGCCTTATGCTAAGGTGGAATATGATCAAAACAATAATACCATCATTTTATCGTGGTTACAACAAGTTAATAGTACCCAATATAAAGCTGCCACTCAAAAAGCATTAGACGCCCTAAAAGAATATAACGCAACTTATTGGATATCAGAAGGCAAAAACTTAAAAGAGGTGAGTCCAGAAGATACACAATGGGCTTCTACCTTTTTAGTCCCCAGTATTGCTGCAAATGGCATCAAGAAACTTGCTTTTATCATTGCAGAAGATGTTTACAAAGCGTTTTATACGGCACGCATTGAATTCGCAGCCGTAAGTTCTAAAATTGAATTTCAGTTTTTTAATAGTAGGAAGGCCGCCGAAAATTGGCTTTATGCCTAGCATACTTTTTTATGTACATCTTCAGCAAGATCGATCTTTCCAGTAAATTTTAGGATGCCAAATTTTAAATACAACTAACATTGTTGGCAAAATTAACCGCCAAATTTGATGGCATAAAATGCTCATCACTTTCATTGGATGATCAATTTTATTACAAATAATAAAGTATATCAAGTACTCCACTAAGCATTTCAAGGCCAAAATAACAATAGCAACGTTTGGCGTATTCAAAAATAATAATAGGATAAAATAAGGAGCTAATAACTCTATACTAATCAATATTATAGCACTAAGATCAAATTTATTAAAATCACTACTCCAACGAACACGTTGACTTAAAAGTGCTAAAAGATTGGGTTCGGCTACTGTAATGGCCTTAATGGAAGGTGATAAACAGCTCACGATCCCCCACCCCATTTTCTTTATTTTCATCGCAATAGCTCGATCTTCTGTTAGGTGGTCAGTGAGCTCTAAATCCCCCCCCACTTCTTTATAAACATATTTGGGTATGCACATATTATTCCCCATGGCAGTAGTTGGCCTATGGAGTCGATTTAAAAAGTAAATCATTCCTTGAGCTACTATCCAATCATATTGCTGTATCAATTCCCACCAATTCCTAGCCTTTGGAACCGTTACGCCGCACACAATTCCCGTGTTTGGCCCAAAACACATAAGCATTTGTTGTATCCACTCCTTTGGCACGGAAATATCGGCATCGGTAAAAAAGAAAAACTCACCCGTCGCGCATGCACATAACTGATGAAGGGCCCAAGCTTTATGATTTTTGACTTGGTCATTTGGTTTAATTTTGATAATTCGAATAAAATCATGCTGCTCTGCATAATAATTTATAATATTCCAAGTGTCATCCGTTGAAGCATCATCACCAATGATAAGCTCAAGTTTATCTTTGGGGTAGCTGGATTCAATAATATGATCGATACAGTTTGCTATCAAATGAGCTTCATTTCGGACCGGAATAACGATCGATACCATTGGGTATGATGCAAGCTTTGGTAGCTTTTCTCCAGTATGCTGCTTCAGTAAAATGATGATCTCAAATAAACCTGGCATCACATATAGTATAATTCCAACTACTAATAAGGTAATTTCGATGCTTGCCATCCTTTTTCTTTCATAAACGCTAATAATTTCGGCAGGATATAATATAGTCTTGGAGCAGCTTTTACACTATCATGCATAACAACTATACTACCAGGCCGCATAGCCTTAATCGTATTGTTCAGACAATCCTCCTTCCTCAAATTACCATCAAAATCACCTGAAATCACATCCCACATAATCAACTTATAATCAAATAGTAACTTAATTTGCCGTGGTGTAATTTTACCATATGGTGGCCGAAATAACTTAATAAAAGACGGATGAAATTGCAATATAGCCTGCTCACATTTTTTAATATCATCAATATATTGACTTGAACTAACTTTCCAACCATTTAGGTGTGAATATGAATGATTTCCAACTAAATGCCCTTCAAGCAATAGCCGCTTAAAAACTTCGGGATTTTCATCAATATTTTTCCCTACGCAGAAAAATGTAGCTTTTGCCTCATATTCATTTAAACAATCTAATACAAATGGCGTAACCTCTGGTATGGGCCCATCATCAAATGTAAGGTATACTTGATTCGTTGTACGAGATCCATGCCACGTTAGTTGAGGAAATAAAATTGAAAAAATTTGGGGGGTTCGATGCCAATATTTCATATGAAGCTGTATAAACGGCTAATTTGCTCAAGTTACCATTTATGAGGGAAAATTTGATCAATCTAAGAATAAATTTATCTAATTTTGAATATATTTTGCTAATTTCATTCATTATTTATTGATTAACCAGAAATTTTTGCAATAATTACTCAAGAACGCGAATTATCTAGAAACCAATAAACTAAGACACTTTAATAATATATGAAAAATACAATCGCGAAAAGGAGGGCAAACCGTTAAGAAATGATACTAAATGTATCATTTTAGGTTTGAGCCAGGTTGTGGGGAGGCTGAAAAGTAGCCTTAGGCCCCCGCTGCAGGCTGGCCCACGTCTAAAATGCTCCATGGGAGCATTTCTTAACGACATGTCCCCCTTTTGAAGCCTGGTCTTATACTCAAACTAGTTTTGAGTATAAGATTCGCCCAAATAAAAAATTTTACATAACATATTATATTTCAAATTTATACAATTAATCAGCAACCTTTAACCTAAATTAAAAATGCGCTTTAACAAAATAAAAAACAATTAAAACATCAACAAGAAAAATTAAAAAAATAAACATTAATAAAATAACAACATTATTAATAAAGTACAATAAAATTAAAAAAGACTTCTTGCAAAAAGTCAAGAATTAGAATATTTTAATTAATCTAAAAGCAACAAAGACTAAAAATATCAAAAAAACAGGGTAACATTTCACTCATTTTTGGTATAAAGTAATACCCATTGCATTCCTTAACCATGATTTCATTGTTTATTTCTAAATTGCAAAAATTTAAAGATTGATTATGGCAGAAGTAACAATGTACACCGATGGTGCATCCAGTGGGAACCCCGGCCCTGGAGGGTACGGAATTGTATTGCTTTATAAAAGCCACCGAAAGGAGCTTGCAGAGGGCTTTCGTAAAACAACCAATAACCGAATGGAGCTTTTGGCAGTAATAAAAGGCCTAGAAGCATTAAAAGGTGACGGACATACCGTACATATATATTCAGATTCGAAATATGTCATTGATGCTGTTGAAAAAGGTTGGCTTTGGAACTGGGAAAAGAAGGGTTTTAAGGGGAAAAAAAATGCTGATTTATGGTTAAGGTTTATCAAACTTTATGGAAGGCAACAAATCAAATTCCATTGGGTGAAGGGGCACGCCGGTATTGCCGAAAACGAACGCTGCGATGAGCTAGCAGTAGCGGCTGCTAAAAATTATGACTTAAGCATAGATCATGAATACGAACAATCAGACTAATGCGAATACTGCATTAACCAAGGAAGCCTTAATTTATCATATTGCTTTGACTCAAATTGAAGGAATTGGGGCCATTCAAGCACATAAACTAATTGAATATTTTGGTAGTGCTGAGGCTGTATTGTATGCAAGTAAAAATGAACTTAAGCAAATTCCTGGCATAGGCCCACAAAGAATTCAGGCCATTTTAAACCCAAACCTTGTCAAAAAGGCCGAAAAAATCTATGCTGAGGCAGTTCAACATGAAGTTTCTATGATCACTTTCCTAGACGAGGGCTACCCGGAGCGGCTTAAGGCATGCTATGCCGCACCTATTGTGATTTATCCTAAGGGTAACTGCTCATAGCAA
>JAUIFR010000016.1 GCA_030430325.1 Bacteroidia bacterium
ATGTTATTTCATTTTCTAATTTGTTCGATTAAAATTGGACAATATAATTCCACCCCCAAAAATTTGCTTGAAAATAAATCTTTTTTGGAAAAATATTAGTACTACAAAATTGTAAATTATCTTCTACTTCTGCCCGAACCGGATCGGCTACTACTTCTTGACCCAGAAGATCTAGAACTAGAACCACCAGATGAAGATCGCGTTGCCTTTGATCCACCAGATGACCTACCAGAAGAATACCGGCTCGACGAGCCAGACGAACTACGCGAACTAGACGATCGTGTTGCCTTCGAGCCACCTGATGATCTTCCAGAGGAGTACCTACTTGATGAGCCACTACTAGATCTTGAGCTACTGCCACTTCTACCACTTACGCGTGAGCTTTTACTAGATCGTGAAGAGCTACCACTAGAGTACCTTTGACTTGACGAGCTTGACCGTGTTGAGCTAGCCCCGGAATTCCTAGAGTTTGAGCTACCTTGTACTCTTGACGAGCTAGTGCCTGAACTGGACCGCAAATAGCCCCTCTGTGAGGATCTGGCATTTGTGCGCTGCTGACTGCTAGAAGGTGTCACACCAGTCCTTGAAGATCTCGCTGAGCTTCGTGAGCTAACTCCTGAGCTTCGACCAGCACTTGTTCTCGATCGATCTAAGTACTCATTTTGTTTAGAAGCATGGTCTCGTGTGTCAACTCTGCCAGCTTGCGTTCTACTACTCGTAGAGGACTGCCTGTTGAGCTGTGGATCATTGCTTCGGTTTGCTGTAGTCGAGCGGTCTGGTCGGCGCCCATTGTATCGGTTAACCGGTGGTGCTTGATGCACTTGATTCTCTCTATAATTTGGGTACCTGTTGTAATGCCGGTGATGATGGTGTGCATACCAATGTCTTCTATATGGAAATGGCCGATGCCAATAATATGGATCATAAAATCCTGACCCCCAACCATAACCGTATCCATATCCAATATTTATTCCCCAGCCATATCTACTGTCCCAAGTTACACCAGAAGTCCAGCTCCAACGAGGCCGAAATCGGTATGGATTACCATAAACATAGCTTGGGCCCCAAAATGGATCATAAAAACCTGGCGATGCCCAACTCGGCCCCCAGAAAGGGTCATAAAAAACCGGTGAAACGGCCCAATTTGGGCTTCCCCAATTAGATCTTCCGGTATTACCATAATAATTATTGATTACAGTATTACCTCCAGCATCAGTACTAGTAGTCTGATCATAATTTTCATCATAGTACGGCTCACTACTGTAAGAATCGTATGATTGATTTTCAATTACCTCGCCTTGCTGCCCAGCTGACTGGCGCTGATATTGCTGAATATACTCTGGGTTTACGTGCTGAGACGAAAACTCATCCTTATCAAGAGGCAAATCCTGCATGGCTGAATATGAGCTACCTGAACTTGATTGTACGGTGCTTACAGGCTGTGTCTGCCCAGGTGTAATGCCATAAACGGGGTCATAAGTACTTACCTGTGCCACCTTAGAGCTGCTGCATCCCACTCCCATCAACAACACCATGCCAACTCCTATATTTCGTATGTATATATTGCGTTTCATAGGCCACATCATTTTAAATTCAAAATTCAATTTCTGTTGTTTTGTCAGATTCGGTTTCTACATAGCTAGCTCCAATTTACTTAGCTTGACTTTTCGTACCAAACTTATTTTGGCATAAATATACTGTCTCCCTACTCTAGTATACGTAGATCAAAAAAAAAGGTTTCAATATTATTTGGAAAAGTTTTGGAAATCCGATCTAAAATATTTAATGCAAAATCTGTACCAAAAAAACGTTTTTCATTTAATTATTTGATTTACAGAATTTTATAATTTATAAATTCGATTACAAACCCACTGAATAATTACATAATTGAATCTATTTTTTAATATATCTAAAATAATAATTTACATCATTATATAAATTATTTTTATTTTTTTTATACTATTTTAATTTTTTATTTTATTTAAATACTAAATTAAAAAATTAGTGTTTACCTATGATGTGTTTTTTACATCCTCTTAAAGGAAAAGTTTAATCAACCAATAATCGCATGAAAAAAATTAGCCTGATTTTTGAGTGCGAAAATTTCAGAAGGTCGAATTATTTAGAGATTTACGTTAAATTTTTCAATTAGGAAAAATTATTTCAGACCATACTGATGAATCATACAACCTCCATCGAATTTTGATTGCTTAGTTCCAAAAAACTAAAATTTCTGTTATCTTAGCAAACTAGGCAGAATTGCGCCTAGTTTTGTAGATTTTCCAATCTTCTTACCAAATTTAATAATGAAAATAGACGTACTCTTGGGCCTGCAATGGGGGGATGAAGGCAAAGGCAAAGTGGTGGATGTACTTACTTCAGGATATGATATCATTGCTCGGTTTCAAGGTGGCCCAAATGCTGGTCACTCATTGAGTTTTGGTGATACTAAACATGTACTTCATAGCATTCCTTCTGGTGTATTTCATGATGGGGTAACCAATGTTATTGGAAACGGCGTGGTACTTGACCCCATAGTTTTTAAAAAGGAAATCGAAGCCCTAGAAAAGATTGGTATAAACCCTTATGAGCGCATTAAAATCTCAACAAAAACCCACCTGATTTTACCCACACATCGTATGTTAGACGCTGCGTCCGAAGCGGCCAAAGGTAAGCAAAAAATTGGCTCTACTTTAAGGGGAATTGGGCCCGCTTATATGGATAAAACGGGCAGAAATGGATTACGAGTAGGTGATATTGGCCTTTCGACATTTCAATCTAAATATCAGCAGTTACGAAAGAAACATACTGACCTTTTAAGAATGTACGCTATTGATTCACCGACTATTGAAGAAGATGGGTGGTGGGAAAGCATCGAATTTTTAAAGAAATTTGATTGGATCGATAGCGCCTATTTTTTACAGCAACATCAGGATAAAAAGATATTGGCTGAAGGAGCACAAGGTACGCTTTTGGATATTGAATTTGGTTCCTATCCCTTTGTAACTTCCTCCCATACAGTATCATCAGGTGCATGTACAGGCTTAGGGGTGCCTCCAACTTCTATAAATAAAGTATTTGGTATCACCAAAGCTTACTGTACTCGTGTAGGAAGTGGGCCTTTTCCGACTGAATTATTGGATAAAACGGGTGAAGCGCTGCAAAAAGCTGGTAATGAGTTTGGGGCTACTACCGGAAGGCCTAGGCGCTGTGGCTGGTTGGATTTGGTTGCCCTCAAGTATGCCTTGATGATCAATGGTGTTTCGGAACTTATTGTTACTAAGCTTGACGTGCTGAGTGGGTTTGACACCATTAAAATTGCAACGGCATACAAAATTGACGGGAAAGTGAGCGAGGAATTTCCTTATTCCATTGATCAAGAAATTGAGCCCATTTATGAGGAGTTTGCTGGGTGGAAGGAAGATATCAGTAAAGTACAACGATACGAAGACTTACCTGAAGCTGCACGTGCCTATATTTCGTTTATTACAAAACATACTCAAGTGCCAGTAAGTATTATCTCAACTGGCCCTGACCGCAATCAAGTGATCCATGTCAATCAAGAACTTACTCCGATTAATTAAATGTTTTGCTTTAAAAATCGTTTTTATGGTGGTATATTGCTCATTATGAGTTATTTAATCGTAAGCTGCGAGCCTATTAATGATTGCAATTCAGAGTATAATCAATTTTTAAAAATTGCTTTTTTTAATAAAACAACTGGAGAGGCTGACTCCTTAGCTTTTGAAAAAATATCAGCTTTAGGAACAGACTCAGCCTTCCATAATAGTGATAAGCAGTACGCTATTTTAGACTCATTGCCACTAAATACAAATCTAAATAGCACAACGTTCACTTTTGAGCTTGAAGGTTTTACCGCTCAAAGTATTATAATTAACTATAAAAAATCATTTACAATTATTGATGAAAGTTGTAGTCCTGTAGTGCAAATTTATGATATTTCAGTAGCGGAAAAGACTGATTTATTTGACTCACTTGAAATCGCACATACATTACTTAATAAAAATAATGCCTATAATATTAAAGTATATTTGGATTAGTTTGATGCTATGTATGCCATTGTGGAGCATGGGGCAAGGCAAGTTTATGCCAAAGGCACTTCGTGTAGGTGGAGATTTAAGTTATTTGGCCATTTCAGCCTATGATTCTACTGCTGAAAAATATGAGCTAAACGTGGATGTTGCCGTTCATCGGTTTTTGGTAGCACTAGATTATGGTATTGCCCATAAGAATTTCACTATAGAACAATTGTCACATTACAGTAAAGGACCGTACTTTCGAGTAGGCATTGATTATAATTTACTACACAAGGACCCACGCAGAAATGCCTTATTTTTTGGACTAAGATATGCTTGGACTAATTTTTCAGATGAATTGAAAGGTGTTAGGCTGGATACCTATTATGGAGATCAATTTATTCAATTAAATGAGACTTCTAAATCTGCTTTTTGGGTAGAGGTAGCCGGAGGGCTAAAAGTAAATATTTGGAAGGGGCTTTTTTTGGGATACACGATGAGGCTTAAACTTTTTATGCAAACGAAGTCTGGGCATGACTTGGAGACATTTTATATTCCTGGGTACGGAAAATCAGAGCAAAATACGCCGGTAAGCATGAATTATTATATTTTATATCGAATTCCACTATTTAAAGCCAAACCAATTCAGCCTCCACTTGAATAAGAGCAGATATTATCGTATTTTTATAGGGCTTAACTTTATTTATATTGAAAATGACAGAAAAATTATACGATCACATTCCATCATTGGATCTAGCAGATTTTACCAGTGGTGATGCAAGCAAAAAGGCTGCCTTTGTACAAGATTTGGGTGAAGCCTATCAAAACATTGGTTTTGTCGCTATAAAAAACCACGGGCTTTCAGACGAGCTTACTGAAAGTTTGTACAGCGCCGTAAAGGAATTCTTTAGTTTACCTGAAGAAATTAAAGTTAAGTACGAAAAAGAAGAGCTCCAAGGGCAGCGCGGCTATATTGGCAAGGGCAAGGAACATGCTAAAGGTAGAAAAACGGGTGACCTTAAGGAGTTTTATCATATCGGACAGGATTTAGATAAGATTCCAGATCATGATGAGACTAAAACAGCTTACCCCGCCAATTTATGGCCTCAGGAAGTACCTGCATTGAAACTCTACGGAAATAAGACCTTTTCGATTTTAGAAAATACAGGTATACAAATGCTTAGGGCAATAGCGCTATTTTTAGGGCTTGAAGAGCACTATTTTGATAACAAAGTACAGTTTGGCAATAGCATCTTAAGACCCATTCATTACTTCCCAATAGAGAATCCTGAAGAAATTCCTGATGATGCGGTTAGAGCTGCCGAACATGGAGATATTAACCTAATAACTTTACTCATGGGTGCCAGTGCAGATGGACTACAGGTACTTCGAAGAGATGGTAGGTGGATTCCAATAACTGCTTTACCTGATCAGATCATTGTAAATGTAGGGGATATGCTTGATCGCCTTACCAATCATAAATTAAAGTCGACGATTCATAGGGTGGTAAATCCTCCAAAGGAGCTTATGAAGACTTCGAGGTTTTCGATCCCATTCTTCATGCATCCGCGCTCTGAGATGGATCTAACTTGTCTTGATAGTTGTGTGGATGAAGCTAATCCTAAACAGTATGAGGATATGACTGCCGGAGAATTCCTAAGTGAACGCCTCGCCGAGATTGGGTTTAAGAAATAGAATATTTTGACTGAATTTAGCAAAATATGTTTAATTATTTTATTTAAATGAATGTATTTTGCTAATTATGTTGATTTATTCACCCAGAAGATCATTACGACTGGTATTCAAAAGCTCAATGATCAATGAAGCTACTTATTATTATTACTTTTCTTTTAACTGTTAATTTAAAGGCTCAATATATAGAAATAATAAATTCGTGCTATGATGAGTTACCTCACTATACCGTCTTGGATTATATATCCAAATCAAGTTTTGTTGTAAGAGGAAAGCCTATTAGGGAAAGTGAATTTAACTTCAAAGCAAAATTTATTATAAAGGATCAAATTAAAGGACAAATTAAGCAGGATACTATTCTTGTAAAATATTTTCGAAGTGACGAGCTTAATTTTGTGTTAAATACAAATGGCATAATCTTACTTTTAGAAAATGATGGAGACAGTTTATTTGATGTGAATAAATCTTATGTGATTCGTAACGCAGAATTCGAAAAGTATAAAGAACAACTCAAGCAAATTGATTCTATTTTAACTAATAATGCAGAAAATAAAGACAGATTGATCAAGGAATGGCTATTTCAATGTTTATCAGTGCCTTCCCTACATTATGATGCTGTTTATGAATTAGTAAATGATTATGCAAAGAATCTGACATCTTCGGATACATTATTTTTACGGAAATATTTACTTCAAGTTGATCAGCTACAGCTTGGTGATGAAAATTTGATTAAAATGGTAAAAGAAGAAACTGATTCAATGCTTCTAGCTTTCATGAAGGACCGTTTAGTTAATATTGATGATGATCATTTACATCTAGGAGATTTATGGTTTAATACCATTATAAAATTATGGGATTTGGAGCATTTAAGAGATAAAGCCAATTTTGGCTTTGATTATATTTATAAATTTAATGCAGATGAAAAACGTCAAGAAATTCACAAATTCATCAATTTATTATAATATTCTTCACAAAACGTCCATTTTCGAACAAAACTGTTCAAAAACGATCAAATATTCATCGATACATTTGGATTAATACTTGATTATAAGCACTTTTGGTGGATTGGCACAATATTAGCACCTTAAGGATAAAAAATAGGCACATTATGGACGACAAAAAAGGAAATATACTAATAATAGATGATGATGAAGATGTGTTATTAGCAGCAAAACTGCTACTTAAGAGGAACTCATTTGTGGTTACCATCGAAAAAAATCCCAAGAAGATCCCTTTTCTGTTGAATAACCATACGTTTGATGTCATTTTACTCGATATGAACTTTAGCAAGGATATCACAAGTGGTAAAGAAGGTTTTTATTGGTTAAATGAAATTAGAACCCTGGTACCCGACGCCGTAGTGATCCTAATTACAGCTTTTGGTGATGTGGAAATGGCCGTACAAGCGCTAAAAGAAGGGGCTACAGACTTTGTGCTAAAACCATGGCAAAATGAAAAATTAGTAGCAACAATATCAAGCGCCCTTAAGCTGAAGCAATCTTACTCTGAGGTTGCAAAGCTCAATGAGACAAATAAGTGTTTACAAGAAGAATTATCTCCTTATAAAGAAATTATTGGGGAGAGTAAAGCCATGAAAAATGTATTTGCCATCATCGACAAAGTAGCTGGCACAGATGCCAATGTGTTGATTTTAGGCGAAAATGGAACCGGTAAAGAGCTCATTGCCAGGGCCATTCACAAAAAATCACTACGAGCAAGTGAAGTTTGCATAGGTGTAGATATGGGAGCTGTCTCTGAAACATTGTTCGAAAGTGAACTATTTGGACATAAAAAAGGCTCTTTTACTGATGCACGTGAGGATAGAGCGGGTAGGTTTGAGGTGGCTAATGGTGGCAGTCTATTTTTAGATGAAATTGGAAATTTAAGTATGCCACTGCAATCTAAACTACTCACCGCACTTCAAAAAAGAGAAGTTACTAGAATTGGGGCCAACAAACCTATTCCAATTGATATTCGACTGATTTGCGCTACCAATATGCCGGTGTATGACATGGTTGGAGAAAGTACATTCCGTCAAGATCTATTGTACAGAATTAATACAGTTGAGATTCATTTGCCAGCTTTGCGCGAGCGAATGGAAGACATACCATTATTAGCACAGCATTTTTTGAAGGATTATGCTTCAAAATATAGAAAAAACACCAAACGTATAAGCGCTAAGGCCCTTGACAAGCTCAAGCAGTATCATTGGCCAGGCAATATTAGAGAGTTAGAGCATGCCATAGAGCGTGCAATTATCATGAGTGAAGCCGAGGCACTTACAGAGGAAGACTTCTTTTTCTTAAAAGATAGCAATGAAAATAAAACACTGCTACAGGATACATTTAACCTAGAAGAATTAGAAAAGGTAGCTATTGAGAAAGCCATTGAGCGATATCATGGGAATATAACAAAAGCAGCTAAGGAACTTGGCTTAACACGGGCTTCGTTGTATAGACGACTTAATAAACATGGACTATAAGTTATTCAGAAATAACATTTTAATGCGTATCGCAGTAATTGCACTTACTGTGCTACTGCTTGCGTATTTTGTATTTCGACATGGTGATTTCATTAATGAAATACTGGTGATAGCATTGCTAGTTTTCCAAGTGATCTCATTATTAAAATTTATTGAAAAGCAAATGGGTATTTCGCCAAGCGCCAATACTGAGGCAGATATAATGGCAACCAATCAATCAGGCTTATCGAGTGAAAAATTCCAATATCTAAAAACAATCGTACAGCACGCTGCTGTGGGCTTAATTACATTTGATCAAAAAGGTCAGATTCAAATTATGAATATTGCCGCCAGGAAGCTCTTCAGAATGCAAGAGGTAAAAAATATAGAAGAGCTCTCCATACTAAGTCAACATCTCGTTGATAGCCTCAAAAATCTAAAAACAGGTGGTCGAGACCTTATTCGAGTAGAATTTAATGGGGAGGAAACATACCTTTCTGTTTATGCCATCGAGTTGAGCCTTAAAAATAAGACGTTTAAGCTTGTTTCTATCCAAAACATTAAGACGGAGCTGGAGGAGATGGAAATGGATGCTTGGCAAAATCTGATTCGGGTGCTCACTCATGAAATTATGAACTCCGTGACACCGATTTCCTCTTTAGCCTCCACTGCTGATCAGGAAGTAATGCACTGCCTAGACAATAGCAATGAAATTTGTGAAATTAAAGAGGAAGACCTTCGAGAGATTCATTTGGCCATTCAGACAATACAGCGAAGAAGTGAGGGGTTAATCAAGTTTGTAAGTGATTTTAGAAATTTAACAAGAATCCCTGTGCCTACACTTCAGCAAATAAAAGCGACCGATCTAATTGAGCATGTAGTAGTTTTACTGAAAAAAGAACTAGAGGAGCATGGTGTAAACATTCAATCTAAAATAACACCGGAAAACTTTGAGCTGCATATTGACCCTGAACTTATACAGCAGGTGCTCATTAACCTCATAAAAAATGCCATACAGGCGTTTGACCCAGAACAAAAAGAACGTAGCATTCGAATTATAGCTCAAGAAACAAGGCAAGCTGCCACAATTGAAATCGAAGATAACGGCGCGGGAATTGATGATGAGGCTATCAAAAAAGTATTTATTCCATTCTTTACAACAAAAAAATCTGGTTCGGGCATTGGGTTGAGCCTTAGCCGCCAAATCATGCGTCAGCACAACGGCTATATAAACGTCACCTCACAGATAGATGAAGGTACCACGTTTATTTTAACATTTCGGAAGGGGAAAAGTTAACTTGAAATGATATTTCAATATATTCTGCTAAATTTGTTCATATTTCATTAGATTTTACCTAGAATATAGTACAATAAAATCATTCGCAATAGATGATGACATTCAAAATACTATATATCACGCAATTTTATCTTGAATTTTCATTAAATTTAATATTATAAATTTTTGTATCTTTGTTAAAATTTATTTTGCGATGTTATCTAGAGTTAATGTTATTAAAACAATTAGTCGATTCCCTGAAAACTTTTCTATTGATGAGCTTGTTGATAAAATGATCTTACTTGAAAAGATTGAAAAAGGAATTCGAGATGCAGATAATGGAAACGTTATCACAGAACAAGAATTAGATAAAAAAATAAGTGAATGGTTAAAGTAGTTTGGACAGAACTTGCTGTATCTGAGCTAAAAGAAATCTTTAACTACATATCGAAAGATTCTAGGCGTTATGCACAAAACCAGATCAGAAGAATTAAGGCAAAAACAAAAATCCTAAAAACTAAACCAGAAATAGGAAGAGTTGTTCCTGAATTAGAAATTCCTGAGATAAAAGAGGTAATAGAAGGAAATTATCGAATAATTTATAGAATAATAGCTAATGATAATGTAGAGATTTTAACTGTTCACCATTCTGCTAGAAATTTTGAATCAAGAGATACATTTTAATTATACTAATAAATGGTCGTAATTGCTGACCAATATTATTTTAAATATATTAAGCTAAATTTGTTCATTATAAAATAATTTTGAATATATTTTGCCAATTTCATTCAAATTATGAATTTTCATTTTACAAATCAAACATAATGATCCTGTCCACATTTTAAACTTTCGTATTATGTAGCCCGAGTTTTATAACTCAATAAAACCTATTAACTTTAGGCGTTATTTATATCAACTTTAGATCATTAAACGCATGAATGTAGATCAAATTTTAGACGAAATAATGGCGGTTGCCACTGAATATGGCCCAAAACTTGTTGGTGCCATACTAGTTTGGGTCATTGGAAGCTGGGTAATAAAACTCCTCTCAAGAGGCTTTGGTAAGATGCTCGAGCGAGCAAAATTAGATGATTCGTTGAGACCCTTCCTTAAAGCATTGGCACGTACACTTTTGCGAGTATTACTCGTAATCAGCGTACTAGGGATGCTCGGTATCGAAATGACCTCCTTTATCGCCATATTGGGTGCGGCAGGCCTTGCTGTAGGAATGGCCCTTTCTGGAACCTTACAAAACTTTGCCGGTGGTGTGATGTTGCTCATTTTTAAACCATTTAAGGTGGGGGATCTAATTGAAGCACAAGGATTTAAAGGAAGCGTCAGTCAAATACAAATATTCAACACCATACTTAAAACGCCTGATAACAAAACCATCATCATACCAAACGGTGGGCTGTCGACATCTTCTATGGTTAACTATTCTACAGAACCCAAGCGCAGAGTGGACTGGACCTTTGGAATTGGCTATGGTGATGACGCCACAAAGGCAGAGCAAGTTCTAAAAACGCTTTGTGATCAAGATAGTCGGATTTTGAAGGAACCTGAAGTATTTATTGCATTATCTGAACTAGCGGATAGCTCCGTAAATTTTGTTGTACGAGCATGGGTAAATGCGCCAGATTACTGGCCTGTTTATTTTGAAATGAACAAAAAAGTATATGAAGTGTTTGGTCAGGAAGGCCTTAATATTCCATTCCCTCAAATGGATGTACACGTCCATAATAATAGTTAAGTAATTTATCGGAATTACATTAAAATTTGAGATTTGAATAAAAACAAAAAAACAGCTCTAATCATTATGTTTGGTATACTTGGAGCCGTCCTTGTATTTCATTTCCTCATAATTACACAGCAAATACCTTATGACAAAGTTTGGGCAGGCAGGCTTCATTCTGTGGAAGAAATGAAAAGGTTTGAAGCCTTTTCGATACTGCTAAATCTATTTATGTTAATCATATTTATAATTAAGTATAAGCAGCTACAGCGCAATATTCAGCATAAAGTGATTAATATTTTAATTTGGGTTTTTGCCGCCTTTTTTGCCCTTAACACCATCGGAAATTTATTTTCTAAAAGCATGGCAGAGCTAATTCTAGGAACACTTTTTACATTTACTTCGGTTATCCTTTGTTTTTTTGTTGTAAGAAAAGATAAATGATGAAATCAACATTATTCATGCATCCGTTTAGTTGCATAATATTATTAGCATTAAAAACCAATAAGAATTATTCTTGGATTAATTAAGTATGGAAAAAAATAGTTTTGTAAAAATATTTGTTTTATTATCAATCATTTAATTTAATATTTTTAAAGACGACTAACTGAATAAAATCCTATTAATTTGGTAAAATATTAAGCAACCTTTTAGTTGCTTATTTATAATTGAGAAACCTTCTTCAAAATGATTGCAACCATTTTGAAAAAGTCATTCTATTAACAATTTTATCAAACTTATCTCGTCATCGCCTTAATCGTCTTACCATGACCTTGTTCAGGTACTCATTCAAAACAATGAAAATGAAATAACCATTCATTTATACCCTCTCTTTTTGTAAATTTGTAGCCTATTTACCCAAATATGAGCAAACAATTGATTATTGGAGGAGCGACACTCAACCAAACCCCACTAGATTGGGAGGGAAATACTGAAAATATTCTGGATGCTATTCAGCAGGCACACGAGAATAGGCTAGATATATTATGTCTCCCCGAGCTATGTATCACTGGCTATGGTTGTGAAGATGCCTTTTTGAGCCAATGGGTGCACCAAAAAGCCCTAAAATACCTACTTAAGATTGCGGTTCATTGTAAAGAAGTAATGGTAGCGATTGGGCTGCCATTATGGTTTGAAGGTAAGTTATATAATGCTGTTGCATTCGCCCATCAGCAAAAAGTAATTGGTTTTTATGCCAAACAGCGATTAGCCAATGATGGAGTACATTACGAACCAAGGTGGTTCTCACCATGGCCTGCCAACAAGAACGCTGAATTTAAAATAGACGATAATATTTGCCTCATTGGCGATCAATTGATCGCATTCAAAGGCATCAAAATAGGTGTAGAAATTTGCGAAGATGCTTGGCATGATGTAAGGCCCGCTTGCAGATATATAAATCAAAAAGTTGACCTTATATTAAACCCCAGTGCTAGTCATTTCGCATTTGGAAAAAGTAAATTCAGAGAAAACTTAATTTCACAAAGCTCGAGCACATTTAAATGCACTTATTTTTATGTAAATTTGCTAGGCAACGAGGCCGGTAGAATGATATACGATGGTGATATATTACTGGCACAAAATGGAAAAATACATCTTCAGAATGAGCGCTTTTCATATAAAAACATCAACTTGGCCTATGCGAAAGTTGATTTTAGCAACCAAATGATCGAAACCAACTTCAAACATGACCAAAAGGACAGGGAAATTGAGTTTACCAGAGCCACTACGCTTGGACTATTCGATTATCTTCGAAAAACCCGAAGCAATGGATTTGTTATTTCCTTAAGTGGGGGCGCTGATTCGGCAACTTGTGCCATTTTAGTTGCCGAGATGGTAAAACAAGCACTAAATGAGATCAGCTTACCATTATTTTTGAAAAAAATTGGTCAGACAAAGTGGGGAGAGGAAATAAGTGAAATAAATGAGAAAGACCGAACGAAGTGGTTATGTCATAGACTATTAACTTGTGCGTACCAAGGCACGCAACATTCAAGTAGAGCTACATTTAATTCGGCAAAGGCCATTGCAGAAGATATTGGAGCCCAATTTTATCATTGGAGTATACAAGAGGAAGTGAATTTGGCACAATCAAAGATGCAAGAAGTCATTGGGAGGCCCTTAAATTGGAAAGATGATGACATTGCTCTCCAAAATATACAAGCTAGAGGGCGCTCACCGCTTATCTGGATGCTCACCAATATTAAAGGAGCCCTTTTACTCACCACTTCGAACCGGAGTGAGGGCGATGTGGGCTATGCCACCATGGATGGCGATACCAGCGGGGGGTTAGCACCGATTGCTGGAGTAGATAAAGTTTTTATCATTCATTGGCTGAATTGGATCGAAAAAAACGGGCCTTACCCTGGACTCCAATTTGTAAATAACCTTCAGCCCAGTGCAGAACTCCGACCTGGCGAATCACAACGTGATGAGGATGACCTCATGCCTTACACCATTTTATTGAAGATCGAACAACTTGCTATTGGGAAATATCTTGGCCCAGTGAGTGTTTATCAAGCACTTAAACAGCAACTAAAAATTAAACCAGAGCTGCTGAAACAGCACATTACGAAGTTTTTTAGACTCTGGAGCTACAACCAGTGGAAGCGAGAGCGCTTAGCACCTTCTTTTCACCTCGATGCATTTAATATTGACCCTCGGAGTTGGTACCGATTCCCAATATTATCTGGTGGATTTAGGCAAGAGCTGGAAGAATTGCAAAACATATCAGAGTAAACCTTTTTTGAACAAAAAAGGACTGCCTCTCGGCAGCCCATGTCAAGGTAGAATGAAAAAGACAACAAAAACAAAAACAAGATCTTAGATTATATGGTAAAATGAGTGTTTAGCTGATGACTAAGGTGCCCAAAAAGCAACGAAGCACATATCAACAACAAAAGCCCTTGCCCAGTGCACTTAAGTAGGCGTTCTACACATAGGAATCGCATCCCTTTTTGTAGCCATTTCGTAGCTCTTTTGATCGCTCGGTTGTGCTTAGCTAATAAAAAGGGGGAGATGGAACTCTTTAATATGGAGCCATCCCACCCCAAGCAATCATTAGCAAACAGGTTCTTGTCCTGCATTGGTAAGATCAAAGCGATGGTGATCAATGCCAACAGGAAATAGATATTTCTTGGTATTTTCGGATCAGGTAAACCCAATAAACTGGTTCCGATACTTATGGCCACTACAGCTTCTGCCAGCTTCGAAACCTCCGTAAACAATATTTTGAATCCCCCAGCGATTAGGAGTACACCTATAATGCTGGTTAGTAAGCCTTTGGTTATATTTTTAAATCTAAAAGTTTTCATAGTAATAAAATTAAAAGTGTAAAAAATCAATCCCCCAAAAAGATGTTCTTTTCTGGTATCCCGATTTGGCGTAACCATAGTGGGATATTAAAAGAGGGGCACGCTTTGTTATCATCAAATTGATAGTGTCCTGCCCATAGCGCATGTTCGTTTTGATCAATCGAATCCACTATAAGTTGTATAAGTGTAAAGAGCTGCTTCTCCGTTCGGGTATCCTTTGGTAGCTTGTTTTGAATATTCATGCCTCCAACATATGCATAATGCCTACTAACAGCATTTAATCCTTTCACCCCATTTGCGATTTCCCAGGCATCAACCACCTGATCATCATCAAAAGGTACGAGCACACTTACTGTGCCATCAAGATGAATGAGCACATTGTACCCAGGAGTACTCCAGCCTCTTCCTAAGGGTGGTGGTGCCGTATGCATATGGATAACTTCCTCGGCCGAAAGGGCCTTTCCTTCTGGAGTCCCGGTACAGTGAATAATATGATATTGAATAGCTTGCATGATGGTAACATTTGAACATAAAACATGAATTTTTAAAAACTTGTATTAGATCCGTTGCTAATGAAAATTCTTACTCCTAATTGATCGTATACCTCCTTTCTTTTAGTATATTCATTGCTTGAAAAATATTTTCTAATTAAGTATTACAAATTTATACGTTTATTACGTATATTGCAAATAAAAAATACTTTATTTACGAATTTTTTATTAACATTATCTATGGATACACGTAAAATGGTGAGTCAGCGCTTTATTGAATGTGTTGAATGGCTTAAAGATTCGCAAGTAATTGATTCTTACAAGGAGTTTAGCGATAAAATTGGAATTACGGCCCAAAGTTTTAATGATATAAAAGCACTCAGAAGATATGTAACTATCGAGATGATAGTGGATACGTATAATACGTATAATATTAATCCTCGGCATATACTTTTGGGAGAGCAGCCCATGATCGAGGAAAACTCCAATGGCAATATAAAGTCAGAAACAGGCACCTCTACACTTGTTGTTACCGTTGATTCCATGGGTAATAATAATATTGTCCAGCTTGATGCACAGGCCGCGGCTGGTATGCCCGCCAATTACGATAATCCAAGTTTTTTTGGTCAATTACCTGCATTTAGCTTACCTGGTTCACAGTTTCAAAATGGCACCTTTATCTGTGTGCAAGTTACTGGAGACAGTATGCATCCTACGATTTATCATCATGATTGGCTCATTGCCGAGTATCAAGATGATTGGAATACTATTCGGGAGGGTTATGTGCACGTCATTGTTACTGTAGATGGCGTACTTGCCAAACGTGTTCTTAATCGTATTTCGAAGCGCGGGGCCATTGTATTGCAATCTGATAATGAGGCTTACCCTACCTATGAAGAAAAGATTGAAAATGTACTTCAAATTTGGCGAGTAAAAGGCAAATTAAGTTTTAACTTACGAAATGAAAACCTAGACGTCAGAAAAGACCTCAACTGGCTGAAGACTAAAGTGGTAGAAATTGAGCGAAAACTTAGATAGTTTTTTATACGTTTTACTAGAATTTTTTAATGTAGGATGATGAATAGATTATTACTTGTAATATGCATTTGTTTGTTTTGGGCCTGTGGCAAGAAAGATACTCCAAATAACATGGATAACTCTTCAGGCAAACGCTATGGAGGAATTTTGAGCTGGAATGAGCCAGAGTATATTAAATCCTTATTTCCACCCAGCATAACTGACATTTACTCCTATCATGTGGCGAATCAAGTATATGAGGGCTTGTTTGCCTTTAGTCCTGATTCGCTGCAGCTAGAAAAACGATTGGTGGCTGATTATAAGCTAGATTCAACTGGCTTGATGTATACATTTAATCTGAAAAAAAGTGTCTACTTTCATGATAATGCGTGTTTTACAAACGGCAAGGGAAGAGAATTAATAGCAGCAGATGTTGTGTATTGTCTCAAAAAATTATGCTCGAATACAGCAGATAATTTAAATTTTGAAGGATATATTCGGGATATTAAATTCGCACAATCATATTTTAGCAAAAGTAAACAAGAAAATGCTGATGAGGTGCCAATAGGCATTAAAACTACTGGCAAGCATAGTTTCCAGATCGAGTTGACCCAGCGAAACCCTCAATTTATTTATCAATTGGCCAAACCTGCCTCCTATATTTATCCAAAAGAGGCTGTAGATAAATACGGAAAAAACATGCGTATAAAAATGGTGGGTACAGGCCCATATGTGCAGGCTAATTTTGAGGAAGAAACAACGATACTACTAAAAAGAAACGAGCATTATCATAGGGTGGACAATGAAAATAGAACATTACCTTATCTTGATGGTGTCAAGTTTTCCTTTATAAAGGATAAGAATATGGCCTATCTAAATTTCAAAAAAGGTTTATTGAATATCATTTATAAAGTATCTACCGAGCATGTGATTGATGCTTTACAACCTAAAAATGAAGCAGGTAATTTAAGCAGTTTTGAGTATCTACGTGTACCAGAGATGGCTACTCAAATGATTATTTTTAATCCAAAAGGAATTTTAGCCCATAAAATGGTACGCAAGGCCTTTAATTATGCCATCGATCGAGAAAAAATTGTCAACATGGTGCTCAATGGTGAAAATGCCTATGCTGCAGGTCATCATGGGGTAGTTCCACCTGTATTTTCAGATTATAACATTGAATTAGTTGAAGGTTATCAATTCAATGCCGACACGGCCAAGTTTTTATTGTCCAAGGCAGGTTATCCAAATGCTAATAATATTCCTCCCATTAAATTACTAATCAATGCTGAAGGTAATAGGAATACACTAGTAATGGAGGAAGTTCAAAAACAACTAAAAGAACACCTCAATATTGATGTGGAAATTGAAATCTTACCCTTTGCGATGCTAAATCAGCGAGGCATGCAGGGCGATTATGAGATGATTCGAGTCACATGGTATGCTGATTACCCAACACCCACAAATTTTTTATGGCCCTTTTATACTGGGGCTGGATCAGCACAATTTCACTATCCAAACTTATCCAACTACCGTAATAGAGCCTTTAATCAAATTTATCAACAAGCTGTGGCTTATACAGATTCCGCACAGCATAATTTACTGCTAAAGCAAGCTGAGCAGACCTTACTGGAAGACGCCCCGTTTATGGTTTTGTGGTATGAAGAGGGATATTATTTAAACCAAACTTATGTGAAGGGTTTTCGGGCCAACCCCATGCAGTATTTGGATTTTTCACAAGTTTATTTTCAGCGAGCTAAGCAGCTCAACTGAAGTCATAATTAATTGCTAATATTTTTTATAATAAATTTAACTTTATCCATAGAAAGCATTTTACGAGATACATTTTATAAGCCTTAGTGCTAAACATCCAAATTAGTTCACCTCAACTTTCTTTATTAATTTATAAATTTTAATTCCTCAATTACAAACTAAAGACATTCAATAATTAATTTATTTGAACAACTTTCAACGAAATTTAGTTGGTTTATAATATTAGTCTTAATTTTATGGTATTAATTAAAAAATGATGGAAGGAGGAGCAAATTTTATTGATTATGTCAAGTTACATGCCAAATCAGGTAATGGTGGTGCAGGTTCTGTGCACTTTCGTCGTGAAAAATTCATACCAAAAGGAGGCCCTGATGGTGGAGATGGAGGCAAAGGTGGGAGCATAAAAATACGTGGAAATAAACAACTCTGGACCCTATTACACCTTAGGTATAAAAAGCATATTAAAGCAGAAAATGGCTCAAATGGAGAGGGTAATCGCAGAAAAGGGGCTGATGGTAAAGATGTTATAATAGATGTGCCGTTGGGTACGGTCGCAAAAAATGCTGAAACTGGAAAAATCATCGCTGAGATTACAGAAGATGGTGGGCAAGAAATAATTTTACCAGGTGGCCTCGGTGGCCTCGGTAATGACCATTTTAAAAGCTCTACTCAGCAAGCTCCTCAATATGCGCAACCAGGTAGGCCTGGTATGGAAGAATGGCTTATCTTTGAGCTTAAGTTATTAGCGGATGTAGGTCTAGTAGGGATGCCAAACGCAGGGAAATCGACCCTATTATCGGTAGTTAGTGCGGCAAAGCCTAAAATTGCCGATTATGCCTTTACTACTATAAAACCTAATTTAGGTGTGGTTTCATATCGAGATGATCGCTCCTTTGTGATGGCAGACATACCAGGAATAATTGAAGGGGCTTCGCAGGGCAAAGGTTTAGGTCATAGGTTTTTGAGGCATATTGAAAGGAACGCTACATTGTTGTTTTTAATACCAGCAGATGAAGATAACCTTATGCAGACGTATCAAATGCTACTAGCAGAGTTAAAAAAATACAACCCTGAATTGCTTGATAAAAACCGTATTGTGGCAATTTCGAAATCAGATTTACTCGATGATGAGTTAAAACAGGAGGTTTTAAATGAGTGGGAAAGTGAATACAAACCACATTTTATCTCTTCAATTGCTAATGAAGGGATTGAAAAACTAAAGGATATGATTTGGGAAGCCTGTAAAGATAATAGTAAAAGTACGGCTAATTTTAAATAATATTTTGATTAGCCTTAGTACTAAGATTGTGAAAGATTCCCATGAACTTGATGAAAACTTGGATATTCGCCCGAAATCATAATTTTTTAAATTTTTTCTAAAAGAACGAATTAATTTTAAAAATTTTTTAATTATTGAATTAAATTTTTGTCATTTTAATAATTAAAAACACTGTTTTTTTATTTAGAAAAAAATATTCTACTGACTAGATTTGCTTTATTTTATTTTTTCTATTGACTATTTTTATAAAAAATTAATCACCGAGTTGGATATTTTATTTTGTGCAATAAACTTAAATTATAAAAAAACTTTTACTAATTAAGGTAATCATAAAAAATAGTTAAGTTAGAGATTGGAACGTAATTTGCTCTATTTGGTACAAAAAATGAATTGAATTATGACAAGCATCTTAATAATAGACGACGAAAAAAGCATTCGAGCTAGCCTAAAGGATATCTTAGAATACGAAAAGTATAAGGTAGAAGAGGCAGAAAATGGGGAAGAAGGGTTAGAAATGATCAAGCAAAACAATTATAATATTGTGCTTTGCGACATTAAAATGCCCAAAATGGATGGTATGGAGGTGCTCGAGAAGGCCATGGAATTAGGTAAGGATATGCAATTTATTATGATATCCGCGCATGGTACTATCGAAACGGCCGTTGAGGCTACACGAATGGGAGCGTTTGATTTCATTCAGAAGCCACCTGATCTTAACAGGCTTTTAGTTACACTTCGTAACGCGTTGGATAAAACCTCATTGGTTAAAGAAACCAAAACACTTCGAAGGAAAATATCGAAAAAATTTGATATAGTGGGGGAATCGTCTTCTATAAGTCGGGTGAAAGAGGCTATAGAAAAAGTGGCGCCTACTGAGGCACGTGTGCTCATAACGGGGCCTAATGGATCAGGAAAGGAATTGGTGGCACGTTGGATTCACCTGAAGAGCAACCGTTCCAAGGGACCTATGGTAGAGGTTAATTGTGCGGCTATTCCGGCCGAACTGATTGAAAGTGAGTTGTTTGGACACGAAAAAGGAGCTTTTACATCTGCAGTGAAGCAGCGCATAGGCAAGTTTGAGCAGGCAAATGGAGGGACATTGTTCTTGGATGAAATTGGTGATATGAGCCTTTCTGCTCAGGCAAAGGTGCTGCGAGCATTGCAAGAAAACAAAATTATGCGTGTAGGAGGCGATAGGGATATAAAAGTTGATGTTCGCGTAATAGCAGCGACCAACAAAGCACTAAAAAAAGCTATAGAAGAAAATTTATTTAGAGAAGATTTATATCACCGGCTAAGTGTTATTTTGATAAAGGTACCGCCTCTTAAAGATCGTAAGGATGATATACCGTTATTAGTAGATAAATTTTTAGAAGAGATAACCGCCGAATATGGGTGGAGTAAAAAATCAATAACAGATGATGCTATAGCTGCTTTGAAAGAGTTTCCTTGGACAGGTAATATTCGTGAATTACGTAATGTTGTTGAACGACTGATAATACTAGGGAGTGATAAAATTACAGCAGAAGATGTTAAACAACTTGTTTAATATGGTCATTATTTAATAAATTTTGCTAATTTTGTTTAAAATATAGCCTTTTGAACACTGCTTTTTTCATTGCTCGCAGGTATTTCCTTACCAAAAGGAAGAAGACATTCGTGCATATTATTATGTTGCTTTCACTGTTGATGTCCATACTTGGTAGCATGACGCTTATAATTGCCTTATCTGTATTTAATGGGTTGGAAACCAAATTAAGGGAATTATTCGGCGCATTTGACCCTGATCTATTAATTATACCGGCTAAAGGCAAAACATTTACATATTCGGAGAGCCTGCTCAGGCAGATTGAGAAAGTTCCAGGTGTAGCATCAGTTATTGAGGTAATCGAAGATAATGCACTTGTGCGATACAAAGGCTCACAGACTGTAGCTCGCATCAAGGGTGTAAGTGATCAATTTATTAAATCGAATCGACTAGGGCCGCATATAGTGGCCGGTGACCTCATGCTCAAAAAGGGCGATATTAATTATGCTATTGTTGGATTAGGTATACAATATAAGCTTTCGCTCTCACTCAATAGCGATTTTTATGCGTTACAAATTTTTTATCCCAAAAAAGGCGATGTACAAATTGATCGTCCGGAGCGATTATTATCTCAAAAAAATATTTTACCCATAGGTTCATTTTCAATTGAGAAACAATATGATGAGCAATACATTTATGTGCCTATACGGTTTGCAAAGAAACTTTTTGATTACCAAATGGTAAGAACAGCGCTTGAAATCCAGCTAGATGATGGAGCAAATGCAGCGCGAACGCAAAAATTACTAAAGCAAATGCTTGGTCCTGTATTTCAGGTAAAAAATGGTGACGAACAGCACCAAGGTTTATTTCGAGCCATTAAAATTGAGAAACTCTTTGTGTTTCTAGTATTTTCATTTTTGATCATTATTACCTCTACCAATATTTTCTTCTTGCTTAGTATCATGGCTATTGAGAAGAAACACGATATTGCGGTATTGTATACCATGGGAGCAACTTCTGGTATGATCAAGCGAATTTTTTTATTAAATGGGATGTTTATCTCTGTGCTTGGGTCACTTACAGGGGTTGGATTAGGCGTATTAGTTTGCTGGGTTCAGGAAAAATACGGGCTGATTTCAATGGGAATGCAGACCTCGGTTATGGATGCTTACCCAGTGAAGGTAATTGGTTCAGATCTGCTTTTAATTGGGGCTTCCATTGTTTTAATTACCCTATTAGTATCGATTAGGCCGGCCATTTTAGCAAGTAGGTCAAGGAGTTTAGTGAAGTAATTTTAAATAAATTTAGCAGAAAATATTCAATTAATTGCTCCTGTTCTCAAAATTCTCTTCTTTTTTAATGCGATTTCTTCTTAAAATTAAATAAATAAGAATGGCAATACCTACAGACCATCCCATTATTTGTAGGCCAATAATAACTCCAGCAAACCACTCCATTTATTGTAATTTTACAGCTGTACCATAGGCTAATATCTCTGATGCGCCTTGCATAATCATGGATGTGGAAAAACGCACATTGAGTACAGCATCAGCACCAAGTTGCTTGGCATCATTAATTAGGCGTTGGATGGCTTGTTCCCTTGATTGAGCCTGAAGTTTGGTATATTCTTCAATTTCACCGCCTACTAAGTTTTTGAGCCCTGCAAAAATGTCTCGCCCCACATTTCGAGCCCGCACTGTGCTACCTCTTGCTATTCCTAGTACTTCTACTATTTCCCTATTCGGTATTGTTTCTGTAGTTGATAGTATCATAGTTTTAAGTATTAAATATTAACTAAATATAAGCCTGTTGTACATTTCAAATCATAATGTACAACAGGCTTTATAAATTAATTGTTATAGAATTACAAATTTCTTTTTTCGTTCAACTTACAGCTGTCTGCAAGAAAGCTTGCAATCTCATAAAAGCTTATTTGTAGTCACAAGGAACGTGGACAGTAGGGCAGTTTTTTTCAGTAGGGCCGCAACTATAAAAAGTTTTAGCTATGGGACTTCCACCTTTTGTTATTTGTTTTTCAGAGGTCGTAAAGCTTTTTACTTTTAAATCGTTAAGTTTAAGCTGACTTGTTGTTTTTCTTGTTTTCATTGCTAATTAATATTTAAATTTGATAAAATATATTTTATAACACCCGTTGTGCATTTTAAACAATACTAATTAAATGTTCTTTGGTTAAAAAATTTCTCATTACCAGTAAGATGAATATCTTATTCTTTTTAAATCGTAATGCACAACGAGTTAAATATAATAAATAAATTATTATGATACAAATGAGCATGACGATTCGCATTTAGAACATAAGAAGTTGAAGCTAAGTGAATTTTATTGTAGTTTTTCAGTGTAACTCAAATTTTTTAAATAAAATTAGCAAAAATCATTCAAATTTTGCTTTATTTCTTGATCATCACATCACAGAATTACATGTTTAGGTAGTAAATAATTCAAGTTTCAATTGTTAGACCCTTTCATTTAGGTTAACTTTAAACCATAATTAATTATGTAGAATCTATACAAAATTAAAGCATTAATTTAATGACAAATAGAAAAATAACAGTGGCATATGGTGATGGAATTGGTCCTGAAATTATGCAGGCCACATTAGATATATTAGAGGCTGCTGGTGCAGCGCTGGATCTTGATGTAATTGAAATAGGCGAAAAAGTATATCAACAAGGCGTAACAACAGGTATCAAGCCTAGTGCATGGGAGTCGTTACGACAATCTAAAGTGTTTTTTAAGGCACCGATTACTACACCTCAAGGTGGGGGTTTCAAAAGCCTTAATGTAACCACACGTAAAACATTAGGTTTGTTTGCAAATGTACGCCCTTGTCGTGTTTACCCTCCATACATTAGTACACTTCACCCAAAAATGGATGTGGTTATCATTAGAGAAAATGAAGAGGACCTATATGCTGGCATTGAGCATCAGCAAACGGATGAAGTAGTACAGTGCCTAAAATTAATAAGTCGGCCAGGTTCAGAGAAAATCATTCGATTTGCATTCGAATATGCGCGTGCTTATAACCGTAAAAAGGTGACTTGTTTCACCAAAGATAATATCATGAAAATGTCTGACGGTTTATTTCATAAAATATTTGATGAGATTGGTGAGGAATATCCTGAGATAGAAAAAGATCATAAAATAATAGATATCGCATCGGCCATCCTGGCGGATAAACCAGAGACTTTGGATGTTATCGTTACACTAAACTTATACGGAGATATTGTTTCCGACATTGCAGCACAAATTGCTGGCTCAGTAGGGCTTGGTGGTTCTGCTAATATCGGAGAGGGCTGTGCTATGTTCGAAGCAATTCATGGATCTGCCCCTGATATTGCTGGAATGGGCATTGCGAATCCTAGTGGTTTAATAAATGCTGCAGCCATGATGTTGGTACATATTGATCAACCACAAATTGCTGAAAAAGTAACAAATGCATGGCTTAAGACCATTGAAGATGGCATTCATACAGGTGATATTTATAAAGAAGGCCAAAGCAAATCTAAAGTTGGTACAAAGGAGTTTAGCCAAGCGGTAATTGATCGTATTGATTCAAAACCGCAGCACTTAATCGGAGCGCAATTTAAGAAATTGGATAAGGATAAATTATTCAAAGCACCAAAAAAGGTTAAAAAGACAAAAAAACTTGTCGGTGTAGATGTCTTTATCCACTGGGATGAGCCAGGAAGAAACCCCAATGTACTAGGTGAAAAACTAAAAGAATGTTGCACTGCTAGTTTACCATTAAAAATTATTAACAATAGGGGGGTGAAAGTATATCCAGACGGGCACTCAGAAACATTTTGTAGTGATCATTGGCGATGCAGGTATATTGCTTCGGAGAGTTCAGCAATAGACCATAAGCAGGTGATCGAATTACTCGATCAAATCCAAGCTGCTGGCTTTGATTTCATAAAAACAGAGCAACTTTATACTTTTGATGGCGCTAGAGGTTATTCTTTAGCACAAGGGGAGTAGTTTGTGATTGTTCAGAATCTAGTGTAACTTGTAGTTTCATTAAAAATTAAGGGTATGCAGGGAAGTAGTTGTAAAACGTGTGACGTAACTTCGACGAAGGGTTGTAGGAATAATGGAGCTTGCAAAACTGGTGGGTGCAACAAAATGAACGTATTTGATTGGCTCTCTGATATGCAATTGCCGAAGGAACTTAGCTTTAATATAGTTGAAGTACGATTTAAAGGGGGGCGCAAGGATTATTTTAAAGTTTCGGATCAATTACCTGTGGTTACGGGTGATGCAGTGGTAGTTGATGTGCCTAATGGGCATCATATAGGTCATATTTCGTTAAGTGGCGAACTTGTGCGCCTTCAAATGAGTAAAAAGCAAATTGAAACAACGGATAGCAGTGTTCGAAACATATATCGATTGGCTAGTCCGAAAGATTTGGAAAAATACGAACAGGTAAAAAAACGCGAATCTCCAACTTTATTTAGAACCCGAGAGATTGTCAGCGAACTTGGGTTAGATATGAAATTGTCTGATGTTGAGTATCAGGCAGATAATACTAAGGCGACATTTTTTTATTCGGCAGATGATCGCGTAGATTTTCGGGAATTGATCAAAATATTGGCCAGTGAATTTAAGATAAGGGTAGAAATGCGCCAAATTAGCTTGCGTCAGGAAGCGAGTAGGCTAGGGGGTATTGGTTCATGTGGTAGAGAGCTATGTTGCTCCACTTGGCTTTCTGAATTTAAAAGTGTTTCGACAGCTGCGGCACGGTATCAAAACCTTTCCCTAAACCCAAGTAAGCTGTCTGGCCAGTGTGGTAGGCTAAAATGCTGCCTCAATTATGAGCTTGAGACATACATTGATGCCCTGAAAGATATTCCAGAAGTAGAAAAAGATTTAGATACTGAGTTAGGACCAGCAAAACTACTTAAAACCGATATTTTCAAAAAAATAATGTGGTTTGGATATGAGCAGGATAATAATTGGATTCCCTTAACCGCTGCCCGTGTGCGCGAGATTTTAGCATTGAATAGGGATGGCAAAACACCCTATTCCTTACAAGAAAATAATAAGCCTGAATTTGATCAGGCTGCATCTAGCCTGAACAGTGATCTTGAAAAACTAGATAAAAAGTTCAACAAAAAGAAGAAAAAGAAATCAAGGTCTGGAAGAAGGAGAAATACCCGAAAAAAGAAAGCTTAAACTAAAATAATGAAATATACGGGTTTTATATTGATGGTAGTCTTACTTACGGGTTGTTTGGAACCTGTAGTTTTTGAGAAAAGTGTCGATATAATTAATGCACAATGGAATGTTACTCAAACGCCAAGCTTCGAGTTTGAAATAAGTGATACTTCAAAAAGCTATGACGTGTATTATCTTGTTCGTTCTACCATGGCATATCCGTATCATAATCTTTATGTTAAATTTTATTTAGAAGATACGCTAGGCCACCCTATAGCTAGTGATTTGCATAATATGAACCTATTTGACCCCAAAACAGGCGAGCCATTAGGAAGCGGCCTTGGTGATATTAAATCTCAAGAGATATTGGCATTGCCACAGTATAGGTTTAGTAAAGCTGGTATTTATAGACTAAAAATCGAGCAATATATGCGTGTAGATCCTTTACCTTCAATTATTTCATTTGGTATAAGTGTACGGCCTTCCAATATTCAATAAATTCTGCTAATTATATTCAAAAACTAACTAATTTTATCCT
>JAUIFR010000263.1 GCA_030430325.1 Bacteroidia bacterium
TTGTCTGCCTATTTGATTAAGCGCAAGAAGATGAGATAACCCCATAAATCCTCTCCCAGCGCTGCACATACTTTTCAACTGAATATTTACCATCCAAAAGCTTCTCGATGCGTTGCTTCAGCGCAATTTTATTGCTTTGGATAAATTCTATTTGCTTTGCCCAAGCAGCTACATCAAAATGCTCCATGATACATTCTGGAAAATCCTTACTAAGCATATCAGCTATGGCCCCTGTTTGGTAACTTAGAAAGGGAATACCTGCGCCTAAAAATTCCATTAATACTAGTGGGCCAGATTCCTGAACTGCGGCGTGTAGTGCCATATCATATTGTGTTAAGTCGATATGCTGCTGGGCTTTATTTAAGATAATGGTAACCTTATTTTGTAAATTAGAATACTTTATTTTAGTATTAATTTGCTGTAAATAGTCAAGATCTTCTTTTGTTCCATAAATAGTTAGTTCTGCACCACCAATATTATTAAACTCTTTCAATAAATCTATTAGGAATAGTATGTTTTTTCGATTAATGAGCCTAGCAACAGCCACAAATTGAAGTGTTTGCTCTGTTTTTTTATACCGTTTACTAATGGTAGATAAGGCAAAGGCATGCGGCACAAAATAAGCTTTTGACTTTGGAATATGTAATACATTTTGTGCTGCTTGCCTATGTTGCTGCGTAACACCTACATATATAAATTGATGCCTGGCAAATGTTAGTAAGTGATCTTTCCAAGTGAAATATACCTTATGGCTATGATCTTGAAGAATAATTTTAGCTTTTAGCCCGAATAGTAATTTGCAAAGTAGTACATAGCGTAAGTCATGTTTGGCATGCACATGGATAATACTTGCTGATCTTAAACATTTATAGAGTTTTTTTAAATAGCCTAAACGCCATTTGTACAATCGATTTATAACTTGAACGGAAATGCCATCGTTTAGCTCATTTTGCATGGGCCCCGTTTGATGAATCAAAACCAACTTAACTTCATAACCTTTTTTGAATAATTCATTCGCTAAAAGTACAGCGATACGTTCTTTCCCTCCAATTTGTAATGTGTCAATGACATGGGCTATGCTTGGTTTTGAACTCACTGAATCATCCTTTTTGCTTTAAAAAAACTTATAATGGCCAAGCATGTCCAAATTGGTAAACCCATAAAAAAAATGGCTAAACTGGTCACTTTTCCAATTTTAGGGTATTTTTTGGAAACGAAAAAACTCATGGGCACATGAATAAAATAGGTAATAACAGCCCGCTCTAATGAAAAACAACTAAAATAAAAATATAAAATACTAGGTAGTGGCCTGAGTTTCAAAAGCGATGTGGGCCGGTAGGCACTCCAATTCCCAGCAGCTCGTAGCCCTCCTTGCGAAGCTTTAAGATCAATGACATAAGCATCTCGCGACCAAATGTTTTTTAAACCAGCTTGATAGGCTCTCAAACCGAATTCTGCATCACCCCCTCTGGCCAGATCAAAAGTGGTATCAAAAAGCCCAATTTTTTCAAAAATGCTCTTTTTCACCAGGGTATTACCACAAAATTGCTCTGAGTACTTGTATGGTTGGTATTTAGATAGGTCTGGCGACTCATTAAACAATGCCCCTGTAGAGATGTCCGCATTCCATTGTCGCATGGTTTGAATATGCGCTTGAAGCCAATGTGCTGAAGGTTTAATATCATCATCACACAATAAAATCCAATCCCCTTTTGCAGCTCTAATGCCAGCATTACGTGCCGTCCACTGCCCAAGCTTAGGTTGATAAAGCACTCGTAATTTAAAATCATATTGGCCCTGTGAATAGGGGTTATATTTACTCGATTGATCCACAACGATGACCTCATCAATATAGTTAGCTTGATTACATAGTTGTTTTAGTAAAATATTTATATGATTTGGCCGATCACGAGTTGCCATAACTACAGATAATTTATGGTGTCTTCTTTTATGATGGTGATCAATTCTATTTGGTAAAATCTTCCAAGTCAATCGACGAGGATAATTAAAAATAGTAACCCAGAAAGAATACCACTCTATAATTGGATTTTTTGAAGATAAAGACCGAAAAAATAAAGTAAAAAGGCCCCATTTTAATCCAAAATACTTTAGGATAAATCGGTACTCATCTCGAAGGGCATGCGAATGATCTGATAATGCTGGAATGGCTTGCTGATCTGTACTAATAAAACCTAAATTAAAGGCTTGCCAGGCTGCGTCCCAGAGACTGCTTTCACTGTCAGAATAATTTTTATCTAAGACGATTTGTTGCTTCCAATAATTTGGTAATTCATCATAATTAGGGAAATACACAGGTGATGCTGCTGACTTCACTTTTGTGGCAAAGTACCAGTTAGGTTTGATATATTTATAAAATCTAAACAAAAAATTAACTATAAAAAGCTACCAAAACATGATTTTTAGCCATATATTAATCAAATTTAGCTAAATTAACTCAAAATATCGATTGAATCATCCCTTGAGATTGCAATCTGCTTGGTTTTCTGATTAAATGCAATTTTAGGTAGATCTTCTAGATGATGAATGATGGATGACATTTGCTGTCCTGAAGAAAGCTCCTCTAGCCGGTCAATAATCTCACCCGTTGTTAAATCAATAATTTTAGGAAATTTATATAAGTCCCAACACTTGTGTTCATTAATGGCAAAAACATTTCCAAATTCGCCCTTTACTTTAACTGCGCGGTCAATTTCATTGGTAATTATATTCCAAATTGCCAAATGACCAGGTGGTATGGGATCTGAATCAACATCTTTAAAAGGCTCTTCACTTGATGTACCAATTAAAACCTGCTGCTGATCAATAAAACTTGCCGTGCAAACCTCAGAAAAAGTATTGGGAGCAGCAATACCTTGATCAAGCTGAGTTGGTTCTTGCATGCAATGTGCTATATCATAGAGTATAACTCCATTAAAAGGATGCCAAAACCACCCTTTACTGATTAAATATTTATGATCTGGGCTCACCTCCAACCTTGAATGAAAGAAGTCAGAAGGGTCTCTTTCTTGGCTACTAGTGGTAATTTCACCAGTCTCTACATCTTCAAAATCAAGCCGACAATATTCCTGTGGGCAATGCACTAAAAATGTGCGACCATGGTAGGTAAAAAAGGCTGCCGGAAATTCATAAGTAGCCGAATAGTAATAGCTTCGATTAATCTCTCGGAGTAACTCTCCATTTTTGAGGAGTAATCCTTTAGTGCCCAATTTCTGATAAATAAATGCGTAAGTGCCATCTTCAGTCGAGATGGCGGCATCGCAATTAAATCCAAAATGGTATTTTTGCAATTGGTTGGACTCCCCATTTTCAAAATATTGCATCCCAGCAGCATTCCAATCGATTATAGCATTTTCATACCAATCAATGGTTTTAATATAGCAATCTTTTAGTGTTGTTCTTTGCATATTTTATTATTATATCTCAATTTTTAATAAATTTAGCAAAATTCATTGAATTTATCCATAGAATTAATTATTTTAAGTGATTTGCTCTACTTCTTAAAATTACAATAGTTAAAATAATTTTAATTCATAAGATTTAATACAAAAAAGAACAGAAACTTTCAAAATTACGCTTTAAATCCTATATTTATGCAAAACAATGCTTATGGAAATTAAAACAATCATTTATGTAATTATCGCCATTGTTTACGTTATATTTTCAATTTATCGAAATATTAAAAAGGCTAGCAAAGCAAACCCCAAGCCTCAAAGCCAACCTAGGACTACCAACACCAAATCAGATTACAAAACAACTCAAAAACCTAAGAAGAAAAAACCATTTTCCTTAGGTGATTTTATAGAGGAAATTGAGGAAGTGATACAGCAGCATCAAGAAGTACCAAAGGCAAAGAAAAAGAAAAAGAAAAAAGAAACTGAGAAGGAAATACAATCAGAACCAATTAGCTCAGAGTATATACCAGTAATAGAACATAAACGACCTGTTTCTTCATTTCAGGCCTATAAAGAGGTTAATAAAACCAATCCGTATCGCAAATATGTCAAAAATTCTTTAAAAAGGCCTACCGATGTTAAAAAAGCCATATTGTTAAGTGAAATTATACAAAGGAAGCATTTTTAGCTTGATATTGAATGTATTTTGCAGAATATGTTTAATTAGGATATGTAGACAATTGACTTTTTCGAGAATATTTAAAAATCACCTTCAAAACCAGTGCGATACACAATTCAAACCCCGCTATACATACGATAGATCCAGCAATAGAAATATTAAAAAATACAGCCACAAAATATCCTATTGTGCATGATACCAATGCCAGGGCAAGCGTACCAATTAACATTTGCTTCAGAGAACGTGCAAATAAGTACACAATAGCAGGGTGAATGGAGATCATCGCCACAATAAGAATGGCACCCACTACTTCAAATGAAGCCACCGTAGTTACTGAAACAAATCCCATCAGCAAGTAATGCCAAAGCCCTACCGAAACACCAATTTGAGCAGCAAAACTCGGGTCAAAAGTAGTTATAGCCAGGTATTTCCATCCTATTATGACAAACAATACTACAACAATAAAAGATATACCTGTAACATAAAAAGCTCTAGGCCCAGCATTAATGCCTCCTTCCCATTCCCAAATATCTAAGGGTACATAAGCAAT
>JAUIFR010000017.1 GCA_030430325.1 Bacteroidia bacterium
ACGTATAGAAAAGTGGATTCCACAAATATTTAAAGGAAAAGGTATTCATGATCGGTAAAATTATGTGCTTCGGGCAACCTTTTTACAAAATTATTCGTTAAATAATATAGGAGGGCAGTATCTTAATAACTAAATGATGCGGATAAATTCGCTAGTCATCAATAGGAAAATCCTGGCAATATTAGTGCCAATACTGTTGCTGGGTGTGTTGTGCCTCATGATGCAGTCCATAGAGCTAAGTGGGGATAGAGGATTGAGCTATGCCATTACGGCTGATTTGCTACTCACTGTTCCGCTGATTTATCTATTGCTTATTCGTAATACAACCATACCCAAAACGACGGTTGTACTTATCTTAGTGGCAGGGCTTGTGATTGGAATTAATGGTTTGCCTTAAGCATTGGAAATACGTACTCTTGCTGACCTATGAATATAGCTGAGCCTAGATTTTATCATAAAGCTTAAAATTAGCGCTATTCGTTTTTTCCCATCCTGCTGAGGCAGGCCTCGATGGATCCCATTTTGATTAGATAGAATTAAATCGCCTTTGTTTCCGATAGCATTTACTATATTTTTTGAATTATAATGGGGCATATCGGTGCTGTTTTGCTTAGAGAATAAATTTTTAAATAAATTTAAATACGTGTAGAAGCTGAATCGATGGCTTTTCTTGATAAATGAATAGGGGCCGTAACTTACGTCAGGCACATCAGTTAGATAAATAAATGCCTTGTATACAACTGGTTGCGTGTTATCTATATGAAAATCTCTTGTATTTTCTATCCCATAATTTAGGTATGCATTGCATCTGAGGGGGATGACTTCTTGCCCTGTTACATTTTTAAGGAGATTAATGATTGGTTCTTGATCTATCTTATTGATTTTGTCAATTAATTTGTCGATATAAAATATATCCAGCATGCCTGCGTCTGCACCATTTTGATTTTGACCCCGATAATTAAATGTAACACCATTTTCTAATTCAATCGATTGAGGGTACTTTTTTGCGATGGCTTCAATGTCGCTCCTGAGTTCATCAGCAAGTTCGGTTGATATAAATTCTTTGATATTGATGATGCCATCCTTTTGTAATGCCTTTGAGAGGGCTATAATATCATTATTACCTTTTTTAGATGGTGCATAATGAATAACATTTATCAAATCTTGTAAGCACAAGCTCAATATGTTTTTTATACCCGTAATCAATTTAATTTGGATTTTTTGACAAATAATAATTCAATGGAGAAGTATTTGGCCTTTTTTCAAGGTAAAAGATACTCTTCAAACCCGTAATTTTTCAATTTCTTCCTAAGATCAGTTAACTGATTAAAAAATTCTTGAATCTTTTCTTCTTCTTTCGGTCTTTCAAATTCAGCAACGATTTGGTCTGGTAAGTTGCCTTCTCGAACCATTTGACATAACACAGGCAACGCAGCCCCTTCAATATCCGCCTTAAATACAGAAACATGATTGTGTTGATTGCTCGCCATTATTGTTTTCATGGTAGCGCATTTTGCATCAAAATATTTGCCATTTTCTGCTGCTGAAAAAATCGACGCTGACCCCCCTAGTTTTGGCTCATAGAATCTAATTGTTTTATCTTCTACCCAAACGCCAATTGGAAAGAACTTTAATAAAGTATTGGCTTCATAATTTTTCATAAATTGGATAGAAATCGGGGTGGGGTCGTACATATAAATGGCACAACCGACTTTTTGTTGTAGACTTAATTCAAAAGAGATATCTGTAAGTATGCCAAATGAGTATATTATGCTATCGTTATTTAAGGGAACCCGTTTATCCAAATAATAGTTCCCAAACTTTATGCCGTTTGTACCAATGGCTGAAATGTTTTTTTCGTATTTTTTGGTTAAAACCCTTCTTCGATCTAAAAAATAAAGCCAATTTAAAGTGGATAGGTGTTTAACGAATCTATTTTTGATGGCTACGGGCACATTTTTTATAAAAGTGCCTTCTTTTATGTTTCGAATTAGTTTTTGCCTTATTGTTTCCATCTACTACTCAAAGTAAATAAGTTTACTGCTTCATGGCAGTTAAAAATTCATTTATTTTAAGATGTCTATCCGTAAAGATACCAATAATTAAATCTACCAAATTAAATAATTAACATAGATAATATTAGAAAGGTATAATTCGGGTTAGGGATGCAAAATGCCGGCCTTTGGCCGGGTCCGAAGGACGGAACCATTTTGGAGCCCGGCCTGGAAATGATTTATTCATTTTCAGGCAACCCCCAAAAATAAAAAAATCTAATTATTTTCATGCAATTGTTAGCTAAAATCAATAATAAATAATCAAAACTGGTTAACACATAAAAATAAAAAGTTAATAATATGCCATTGGTATGATGAATGACATTAAAACAAATTGCACTAATGAATAAATTAAGCAAAATTAGTTCAAAATAATGAAATATAAAATAAATCAACAAATAAATAAGGAGAAATCACTACACAACCTGAAATTAAAACCTTCCACCCAAAATAAATAACACATAGAAAAATTTGAAAAATTACAGTAGATAATATTTAATAATGTGGATGCATAAGTTATTATAAATAAAATTAGCTAATAAAATTCATTTTAATTATTCCTGTCAATTTCCTAGTTTTGCAGTTAAAACACAACTAAATGGCCTTTCAATTACATCATCAAGATACCCTTACAAAAGCTAGGGTAGGTACTTTAACTACAGCTCATGGTCAAATAAAAACACCCATTTTCATGCCAGTTGGTACTGTGGGTACGGTGAAGGCGGTACCTCAAAGAACGCTTACCGATGAAGTAAAGGCCCAGATTATTTTAGGTAATACGTATCACCTTTATTTGAGACCTGGGTTAGATATTTTAAAACAAGCGGGAGGCCTACATCAATTTATTCACTGGGACCGTCCCATGCTGACCGATAGTGGAGGTTATCAAGTGTACTCTCTATCTGAGATTCGTAAAATTAAGGAAGAAGGTGCTGAGTTTAGATCTCATATTGACGGATCGAAGCACTTTTTTACGCCAGAGCGTGTGATGGATATTCAGCGGATTATTGGGGCGGATATTATCATGGCATTTGATGAATGCACACCATACCCTTGTGAATATGAATATGCTAAAAAGTCAATGGAGCTTACCCACCGCTGGCTTAAGAGATGTGTACAACACTTTAATCAGGGCTCGCCGCTCTATGGGCATGAGCAGTTTTTGTTTCCAATAGTGCAAGGAAGTACATTCCAAGACTTACGTAAAATTTCAGCACAAGAGATTGCTAGCTATGATCAGCCAGGCTATGCCATTGGCGGGCTATCAGTGGGAGAGCTAGCCGAAATGATGTATGACATGACAGAGTTGGTCTGTGATTTACTACCACAACAAAAGCCACGCTACTTGATGGGAGTTGGTACACCTGCTAATATTCTTGAATGCATAGCATTGGGTGTGGATATGTTTGACTGCGTTATGCCAACTCGAAATGGACGTAATGGCATGTTATTTACAACCAAGGGAATTTTGAATATCAAAAAAAATTGCTGGAAAGATGACTTTAGCCCTATCGATGATGGGCTTGAAAACCATGTGAGTAATTATTATTCGAAAGCATATTTACGGCATTTATTTGCCTCAAATGAGAGACTGGCAGCTCAAATTGCCAGTGAACATAACCTGTGCTTTTACCTAGACCTGGTAGGGAAGGCACGTGAGCAGATCATCAATGGGCAATTTGCCAACTGGAAAAGACAACAAGTTGAAATGCTGATGCAAAAACTTTAGCAAAGAAGATAATTGCCCCATTATTGAATGTAATTAGCAAAAATCGTTTAAAATATGAACGGAAATTTTTTTAGCATTTCTGGCATATTAGAAAAATACAAAATTTATTCGCTACTTTATAAATAAATTGAACTTTTCAAATAATTAATAATTCGTATTGTCCAATTTTTATCATATATACCTTATAAAATATATATTTTAGACTAATTCATCTTTTGATACAATTGTATTATTTCTATATTTGTGTTTTGGTGCTTTAAATAGGAAGTGTTTTTCCAAATTCATGAAATTAATTATAGTTTATTAACAATTTGTAGGGATATAGTAAAAAAAATTGAAAAATTATTAATAAAAACATAAATAATTCAAAAAAAATGCAATAATTTTAACCGCATTATTCACCACAGTATCGTTATGAGAGCCAAAAGTTCAATAAAATAAAGGGTTTTGGATTTTCAGCATAGCAGCGCTATGGTGGAAATTCAAGTTTTCGTAAATGCTTGATTTTGAAGAAAATTTGGGTCGCAGTAGATAGGGCGGTGAATAATGCGGGTTAACGACGCATTCACAACTCAACTTCCTACATGTAACCTTTGAATCATGTTAAAAGAAAACAAAAAGAAACTAAAATTATTTATTCGCTGGATGGTGGATCAGGCATATAGTAAATCTTCCTGCCAATCTTACAATTCACATTTGTTGAACTTTATCCGTTATCACGCTGATGTGCCATTTGATCAAATCACATATACTCATATTAAGCATTATATTGAGTGGGTGCAACGGCAAGGCTATGCTAAATCGTATCAAAGGCAATTTATAGGTGCTATAAAGCTCATAAAAAAATGGGAGGGCAATGAGCGGTTGGTCGTAAAAATTAATGATATAATTGACTTCTTAGTATCTTAGTCTAGCCTAAATGATAAAATAAAGTTGGCACCTTCATTAATTTTACTTTCACACCATACTTCGCCTTTCATTTTTTCAATGTATTTTTTGACAATTGATAGTCCTAACCCTGTGGAATGCTCTCCACCAGTTGGTTTTGCGCTTAATTTTTGAAATTTTCCAAACAGTTTTTCCTTGTCTTCCTCGCTTATTCCGGGCCCTTCATCCTGTATTTCGAGTATGACTTTACCTCCTTTTTTGTATAATCTAGTTTGTATTTTTTTGTCGAATGGGGAGAACTTTATGGCATTAGAGAGTAAATTTTCAATGGATTGAGATATTAATACTCTGTCAAGGGTAACAAGAATTTCTTCCTCAATTTTTGGGATAATTTTGATGCTTTTTTCAGCAGCAGTAGAAGTATAATTATCAATAATTTCTATGAATAACCTTGACAGGTCGATTTCCTCCAGGTTTAAGTTAATATTATGGGACTCGATAGCATCCACATCTAAGATTTGTGTGATCATTCTTCTTAATCTTGATACTGAGCCAGAAATCTTTTCTATTACACTGAGTTGTTCCTCATTTAAGTTGCCTTCATCTGTTATTTTAATGATCCGAATTAGCCCATCGATTTGGTTAATTGGACTCTTTAGGTCATGTGCCACCACGTGTATAAGGTTATTTTTCTCATTATTGAGTTCGGTAAGTTTGCTATTTTTATTTTCTAACTCTTTTTTGTGGTTTTCAATTTCTTCTTTTTGCTTGACCACCTCGCGAGTTCGTTCCTTAACCTTATCCTCTAAATTTTTATAAAGCAAGGCATTTTCAATTGAAATGGAGATCTGTGAGGAGAGGAGCCTTAGTAGCTCAATGCGTTCCTCAAAAAAGATATTAGCACTATGATTATTTTCTAAATATAAAACACCACTTAATTTACCATGATTGATTAATGGCATACAAAGTATAGACTTTGGTTTTTTGTACAGTATGTATTCGTCGTTTCCAAATGTTTTATCACTAGATGCATTGTTGATAACCAAATTTTTCTTGAGCCGCAGTACATAGTTTATAATGCTCACGGGTACAATATTTTCTTTTAATGGAACTGACTTGAGTACACTTATATTTTCGTCATCAATTTTTGCTTCGGCTTCAATAGCCCAATATTTACCATTTTTTAGAATTAAGAACCCAAGTTCAGCGCCGGCATTTTCAATGATAATGCTCATCATTGTTTTGAGAAGTTTGGATAATACAACTTCTCCAGAGAGTGATTGGGAAGCTTTAATGACCGTATTTAGATCCAGCATTCTCGAGTCACTGTCAATGGATCCATTATAAATGGATGGAAACTCAGGCCTGTTTGGAAGTGTGTCCTTGTTATCCAAAAGTTCCATAAAGTGTTTTGATAGGTGCTTAAGTTTGGTTTCAGCTCCCCATTTATGATAGCAACTATATGCATCTTTAAGATAATACCCAGCTTTTCTGAGTTGTCCTTGAGATTTTAAGTGTTTGGCTGCTAATTCCAATGCTAGTGCTTTTTCGCTAATAAATTCGCTTTCATGCGCTAGCTTGATCGCTTTGTCATAAAGTTCGATAGCCTCTTGTGAATTACCTTGTGTACGTTTATATTCAGCCAAAAGCAAATAATACTTATGAGCATAATTATCAGGTGCGTGTTTGGCCCACTTATTAAATTTAGTAAGAATTTTCTTAAATGTCTTCTGATCATCATTATAATTTATGTGGGCAGAGTCAAAGTTTGCTAGGATGCTTAGCCCAAAATAAAATTGAAAAATGGGGACATTAAATGTGCCAATTCCACTCCAGCTATCAATATTAGTTTCTTTAGCTAAATTATAGGCACACTCATAATCATAAAATAAATAACTCAAGACCACTTGAAACAAAAAGGCATTGAAGCGGTCTAACCGATTATCTTCTCTAATTTCCTCATCTTTGATTTGGTCAAATGAAAAATAGGCCCCATTCAAGTTACTTGGCTGATCAGTTTTTTCACGAAGATTGACATTGGCTTGTTTGACAATATTAAACCAATTTTGAGTATTAGCCTGCTTAAATGTACCTAGGGTGGCTAAGTAATGTTCGGATTGTTTGTCGATTTCTTCCAGATTACCACCTGAAAAAAACAAGAGTTTAATATGTCCAAATGCAGCATAAGAGGAATACTCAATATCGCCAATTTCTAGCCCAACTGTGTATGCCTCTTTGAAGTAGTTGATACAAAGCCTGTAGTGATTTTTCCAATGCGCAATAAAATCCCCAAATTGGAACATGACTTTGGGCTTGTATTTACTGGCTTGAACAGTCGAGGAAATCTTTTTGGCCACCCACCCAAACCTATATCCCATATTAATACGGCTAAACAGACCAGCCAGTAATGAACCAAATGCGGAATACCCAAAAGCAGTCACTTCTGTGTTTCCGTATTTTATGCTGTAGCGTAAAATTCGACTTAAGGCAATCGGAAAGAGCTTTGGGTCAGAGCTAAAAGACGAAAGACTAATTAATACCAGGAGCCTAACTGTTGTAATTTGTTTGGGGTCATCCATTTTTTTTAAATACGCCAACTGCTCAATGGGCCTTCCGCGCAAAGCAATGAAAACCTGCAAAATGTTCCAAAGCGCACTAATTTTTGAAGGTGATCTTGTGAGTTTAATTCCTAACTCTTTAGAAAGTGCAAGACCTAAATTTAATGCTGTTTTTGGGTTTTTTTGTGCAATGGCAGCTTGCATGAGTACCATGGTTACAGCAGATCGATCCTCAACATTTTTGGCATGTTTGAAGACCAAATCGGCAATGGCATTCATTTCACTAAATTTTCCGCATAAATAGGTAGCCTCGATGGCTGTATTGTATAAATCCAAAAACTTGGCATAGTCTTCTTGCCACAAATTGCTGCCGAATAAGTTTATGCTTTTATTTAAATATCGATATGCTTGCTTAAACGCCGCAGCTTCATTGGCTTTTTTCCCAGCAAGCAAATTGAGTTCTGCAATATTGCGTAATTCATGTTCATCCCTTATCTGATCAATGCCAAAATCATATTGGTTGGCAATTTCGAAAATGTTTTCATCAATTTTATCTCGTGATAATGTCTCAAATAAGTAGCGGCCTATCCTCAAATGAACCACTTTTTTATCAGAATCATTAATTAATGAGTATGCTGCTTCTCTTACTCGATCATGAATAAATTTACAGTGAACTCTAGGGTTTATTTCGGTTAAACTTGTTTCAATAAATTTAGAGTCCTTCCCGATGGGGTCTATGAGGCCGTCTTCGATGGCTTTTTGGAGCAATCCAGTAATATTAGTTATAGATTTACCGCTAATATTTGCAAGCGTTTCTATGCTAAATATATTCCCAATACATGCGGCGAATTTTAAGATATCTTGGACATTTTTTGGGAGTTTTTCTATTTTAGAAATCATGAGCTCAATTACATTATCAGTAATATTATGCTCATGAATGGTTTGAATTTCCCACTCCCATCGTTGTTTTTGGTAGTTATAATTTAAAAATTGATCTTCATATAGTGATTTAAGAAACTGCCTTACAAAAAATGGGTTTCCGTCGGTCTTTCGGTATATTAGCTCTGCCAGTAATGACGTGTCACGTTTGTTCGTCTTGAGCGTATCCATAATTAGCCTCGTGACCCCCTTTTGTTCAAGGTTTTCAAGCTCAATTACCTCATGGTTATTAGCAATTAATTTAATACGATTTAAAAAGGCAACAAAGTTACGGTTCTCAAAAACATCTGAAGAACGGTAGGCTGATACGAGTAAAAAATACTTGTTCCCTTTGTCTTGTAATATCTTCTCAATCAAACTTAAGGATGCGGAGTCAGCCCAATGTATATCATCAATAAATAGTACTAATGGGTTGTTGCGCTTGGCAACAGCTTGTATGAAATTTTGAAAAACATAATTGAATCGATGCTTGGCCTCACTTCCATTTAACTGTGGAATATCTGGCTGTGGGCCAAGAATGTGTTCTAGACTAGGAATTAAATCTACGAGTACTTTTCCAACATCTCCAACCGCCTCCTTTAAGATTTCTTTCCATCTATTCAGATTTTCATCATTTTCTACAAGCAAATATTTTACAAACTCTTCAAATGCTTGAATAAATGCCTGATAGGGTTTGTTTTGATTTAATTTCTCAAATTTTCCAGTAATAAACCAACCTCGCTTCACTGTAATTGGTTTATGCAATGCATTTACAATAGCTGATTTACCTACTCCAGAATTCCCTTTAACAAATACAAGTTCTGAACTTCCATGATTTATGCGTTCGAAGGAGTCAATGAGTTGTTTTAATTCTTTCTCTCTTCCATATAGCTTTTCAGGAATATGAAACTTCCAAAAATAATCCTTTCTACCTAACAGAAATAGACCAACATCTTCGGATTCACGATAAAGTTTGAGCGCCTTTTCTAAATCATGCTTTAAGCCAAATGCAGATTGATACCTATTGTCAGCATCTTTTGCCATCATCATATTGATAATCTCAGAAATACCTAATGGAATTCGAGGATTTACTTTGTGAACAGGTACTGGGCTTTTTGCTATGTGTGAATGGATCATTTCCATGGCATCCTGCGTCTCAAAAGGGAGTTTTTTGGTAAGTAACTCATAGAAAGTAACACCTAGCGAATATAAATCAGATCTATAATCTACCGTACGCCCCATGCGACCAGTTTGCTCGGGTGAAATATGTGTCAGAGTCCCTTCTAAGCGGTCAGGGTTACCAAGGTGAAATCTATTCAAGTCAATCCTGGAAGAGGTATCAAAGTCTATAATTGTAATGCGTAGATCTTTTGGATTTACAAGAATATTGGCACTTGTAAGGTCTTTGTGAATGATGCGTTTTTCATGAATTTTACCTAAGGTATCTGCAATATCAATTGCAATGGTTAAAAATTGCTCTAAATCATTGTTTTCTTCACTAAAAAAGTCCTTTATTAATACCGCATCTATGAATTCAAGCCAAATGGCGGGTTTATTATTATAGGTGCCAGTTTTATAAGCTTTTCGAACGCCATCAAAATCTAATAATTTGCTATTGAGAAACTCGTTCTTGAACCGCACAATTTGATTTTCTGAATGACTAATGCTATTGGTCGTTTTCACAATAAATGGTGTTTTAAACTCATTTCTTGTGTCATCATGAAAATACAGAACTGTATTTGGATTTTCGTAAAGTTTATTAAACGATTCGTTCATAAATATTCTGGACCTAATAACAAAAACACTAATTAAATTAGCAAAAAAGATACTATAAGTAAAATACCTAAAATTTTAGCGGTGTGATATCTAAAATATATGTTAAAAATTTGCGTAAACACTTGTTCTTTGCTTGAAATACTTACCTCGATAATTTAAATGATGTAATCGCCGTGTAGAAATTGTTGGTGTATTAACTTAGTGAAAATCACATAAATATTTGAAAATCAAATAAATAAAATATATTGTAATGAGGTTAAGTTATTTATGTTTACATATTTTACTTATATGTAATTAAAATATTGATTTTCGTGAAGTCATTTTTTGAGCAACGAAGCTAAAAAGTCATTTTCCTTGAATGTCTGGTAACATTTATGATAAAATTGAATAAAATTAGCAAGATATATTGAATTTAGAATAAAATAATGAATAAAATAGGCAGAATATGTTCAAAAATTAAATCCATTACGGCTGAAATTTTATAACATAAAAAATTGATTTTATGCGTAAATAAAAACAATTTTGTATTACCGTGAGTAAAAAATATACTCAATAGTTTAATCCAATACCTAAAAAACTTGACTTGGAAGAACAAATTTCAATTTTTGGAGCTCGAGAACATAATCTCAAAGATATAAGCGTAGATATACCAAGAAACGCATTAGTTGTGATAACTGGTATTAGCGGTAGTGGTAAGTCTTCCTTAGCATTTGATACCATTTATGCAGAGGGTCAGCGCAGGTATATGGAGAGCTTCAGTGCATACGCTAGATCGTTTATTGGAAACATGGAACGGCCTGATGTCGACAAAATTGAAGGACTAAGTCCGGTGATCTCTATCGAACAAAAAACGACTTCTAGAAATCCAAGATCTACTGTAGGAACGGTTACAGAGGTTTACGATTTTTTGAGGTTACTGTATGCCCGTACTGCCGATGCTTACTCCTACTTGAGTGGCAAAAAGATGATTAAGCAAGCCGAAAATCAAATTGCCAAGCGTATTTTGGAGCAGTTTACTAATCAAAAAATTTCAATTTTGGCTCCAGTCATTAAAGGTCGTAAAGGACACTATAAGGAGCTGTTTGTTCAGCTGCGCAAAAAAGGCTATACCAAAGTTAGAATCGACGGTGAAATACAAGATATCGTGCCCAATCTTAAGCTGGACCGTTTTAAAATCCATGATATTGAGCTGGTTATCGATCGGGTTAAGGTTGATCAGAAAGATACATTTCGCCTCAACCAATCCATAAGCACTGGTTTAAAAGAGGGAAAGGATATTTTATTAATTTTGGATGAGCAAGGTGAGTTATTTCATTTTTCCAAAAATCTAATGGATCCAACAACTGGTTTGTCATATGATGACCCTGCACCCAATACCTTTTCATTTAATTCGCCTTATGGGGCATGTAGTAAATGCAAAGGCCTAGGGCAAATTGAGGAGATTACTCGAAATACCATTATCCCTGATCCAAGTTTAAGCATAAGCAGAGGAGGTATCGCACCACTTGGGGAGTATCGTGATATTTGGATTTTTAAAAAAATTGAATCTATACTCAAGCGCTACAAGGCCTCACTTACAACACCCATTAATAAACTTCCCGACGATGTAATCGAAATATTATTATTTGGGGATCAAGAACCAGTAGCCGTAAAATCGGTGAAATACCCGGGTACAGATTGGCAAACCACCTATGAAGGTATTATTCATTTTTTACAAAAACAGAAGGAGACGGGGTCGGAGAAAATTCAAAAATGGGTGGCGGACTTCATGGATATCAGGACTTGTGATGCGTGCAATGGTGCTAGGCTGAATCAACAAGCGTTACATTTTATCATTGATAAAAAAAATATTGCTCAACTGGCAGAGCTTGAGATTAAGGATCTACGGCAGTGGTTAACGGATTTAGAAGATCGGATGCCAGAAAATAAGCGCCAAATAGCACACGAAATACTTAAAGAAATCAGAAAACGCACTAAGTTTCTGGACGATATTGGGTTGGATTACTTGCATTTGAATAGGCCCATTCGAACACTTTCTGGGGGTGAAGCACAGCGGATTCGCTTGGCAACACAGATTGGTACACAGTTGGTTGGGGTGCTTTATATATTGGATGAGCCCAGTATTGGTTTGCACCAACGTGATAACCAGAAACTAATAAAATCGCTCCAAGAGCTTCGTAATATTGGCAACAGCGTGATAGTGGTAGAGCATGACAAAGACATGATGCTGCATGCCGATTATGTATTGGATATTGGGCCCGGAGCTGGCCGACATGGCGGGCAAATTGTAGCGCAAGGCAACCCTGATGCTATGCTCAAGCAAAATAGTATCACAGCGCAGTACCTGGCCGATAAAATAAAAATTGAAATTCCTGAAAAGCGACGAGCCGGCAAAGGGAAAGATATTGAGCTAAAGGAAGCTTCTGGAAATAATTTAAAGAATGTAACAGTAAATTTCCCTATTGGTAAGCTTATTTGTGTAACGGGAGTGTCTGGTAGTGGGAAGTCGACCTTAATTCACGAAACATTGTACCCGCTACTGAATCGGCATTTTTATCGATCCAAAAAAGAACCACTGGCTAACAAAGGTATCGAGGGGTTAGAGATGCTCGATAAGGTAATTGAAGTGGATCAATCTCCTATTGGGCGTACACCAAGGTCCAACCCAGCTACTTATACGGGCGTTTTTACGGAAATACGGGCGCTTTTTTCAGCTTTACCAGAATCTACCATTAGAGGATATAAACCAGGTAGGTTTTCGTTTAATGTAAAAGGAGGGCGCTGTGAAACCTGTGAAGGTGGTGGTATGCGGCTGATTGAGATGGACTTTATGCCCAATGTGCATGTGCACTGTGAAACCTGCAAGGGTAAGCGGTATAACCGTGAAACACTTGAGATCCGTTTTAAAGGAAAATCCATAGCTGATGTACTGGATATGACCGTTGATCAGGCAGTACAATTTTTCGAACATCAACCAAAAATTCTACGTAAAATCAAAACTTTACATGAAGTAGGGCTGGGCTATATTTCTTTAGGGCAGCATGCCACAACATTATCAGGCGGAGAGGCGCAACGAGTGAAATTGGCTACGGAGCTTTCTAAAAAAGATACGGGTAAGACTTTTTATATTTTAGATGAACCTACTACAGGTTTGCACTTTGAGGATATCAAGCACCTATTAGAGGTGGTAAATAGGTTAGTAGATAAGGGGAATACGGTATTGATCATCGAGCATAATTTGGATGTGATCAAAGTATCGGATCATATTATTGACTTAGGGCCTGAGGGCGGCAAAGGAGGTGGTGAGCTGCTCTTTTCTGGTACACCAGAGGAATTAATTAAAAAGGATACGCATACGGCTGTTCATTTGAAGATGGAGATAGGTGATTAATTATTTTTGCGGAATTAAAATTCAATAAATTCTGCAAAATATATTCAAGTCAATTTTTATATTGAATAAAATTTGCAAAAATCATTCAATTAAGCATGATTGTCCGTTAAATTACCCAACGGAATCCTGGCGCAGGTTCCCCCGAACCTGTGCCCATGTGGTGCTCATCTAATTTGAACAAATTTGGCAAATTTACTTCAGTAAAACCATAAATTTTAAAGGCATTCGTCCAAAAATATAATTGATTTTATGGGCTTGGACGGAACTGGCAAGATACTTTACTCTTTATAGAGAATTGATTTGTGCCGGTTTCAGTGAACCAGCAAGCTTGTTTCATGCAAAAAAGTAGTTGGATTTTACATTGATTTTTGGGCAAAAATAATTGTTCTAAGGCACAGGTTCGGAGAACCTGCGCCAGGAAAGTTTTTTTTCAGCAATAGGTATGAAAGCGGATAGTCATTCAATTAATAACTGCCTAAGAATTTCCGGAAGAACCATTCGGTGCTGATTAAAACAAGTAATATAATGAACAGATAAGGCCAATTGATTATATACCAGGTTTTCTTTTCGGAAGTAATTCGTTTTTTATGGGTTAAATTAACTTGGGCGGCAAACTGCTCAATCGGGCTGTTTTGATCAATAAATTTACCCCCATTTTGTGTAGCCAATTCTTTTAGAAGTTGGTGGTTAGCGGTAAGGTATAAGCTTTCTTTATCTAGTTCATTTACCACGAATTTGCCCTTGCTCGAATATGGTTTTCCATCCAGTTCTGTTTCAGCAGTATAACTATAAATCCCTGGTTTAAGCGCGCTAATCACAAAACCATTTTTGTTCATAGTATTCACGTAGCTGTAATTCCAATTTTCCTGCCCATTGGTCACACTTAGGTTTACTTTGTGTCCGTATATATTTTCATATAGGCTATTGTACACCTCCGTTGCAAACACGACTTTTTCCATCGTGTTAAATTCACTATTTACGGGATATACATTAAACCTCTTTTTGTTGTCACGGGCTAGTAAGTATTGTGCTGTTTTGCGAATGAGCTGATCAAATGCTGTAGTGCTTTGGTATTTGCTGAATTCATCTGCCCGCCATGACCAAATCCCCGTACCGAAAAATACGGCTTTTTTAGTGGTTTCAAGTGCTGCAATGGCAAGTAAAGGTTTAGGTGTTACGATTTTACCCAATTTTTGCCAAAGGAGTACTTGTGCATTTGTTGTCAGTTGAATATTCGCATAGGGCACTTCCAGGGGAATATTCATTTCATTTATTTTTTGTTGCAGGTTTGCCTCAAAATTAAAGCTAGTAAATTCTTGATTCCACTGTGCGTGTACTTTGTCTGGGTCAGGATTCCGCACTCGTGTGATTACCCTTGCGAGCTCATTTTCCTGATTAAATAAGTTAAACCGATCATTGGGCATACCTAAAAAGTACCAGCTGGGGATGTTTTTTTGCTTGATTTGCTGGTATAATTTTTGGATGCGCTGCCCACTATTTATCGTAAATTGATGATGCCAGATGACTAAATCATAGGCAAGCTCCTCATGTGGTTGCCCGATATGATCACCTATAATTACATCAATTTCGTAGGCCTCGCTGCTTTCTAGTGCGCTGCGTATGGCTTTTATGTCAGGGTGCGGATACGGTGATATGATAGCTATCCGTTCCTTCCCCTCTATGACCTCAATATAGGCATGTTTTACGTTATTTTTTTGGTTGAACTCTCCATTTAGAGGCTTAATTTCAACTTTGATATCGGTATAGCCATCCTGAGATGCTTCGAGTATAAATTCTTCTTGCCGTATTTGAGTTTGATTATTAATTGGTAGTTTTCGTTCTTCTATTTTTTTGTTATCCATCCACACGGTAATGCTAATTCGCTCACCTACAAATCCGTAACTTCCCCATTCTATCACAATTGGGAACTTATTACCTTTATAAACATACGAATTATGAATAATTCCATTTATAGAAACATCCTGCCTGGGTATGGTATCCCCAAGCCCGAAGGTGTAAATTGGCGTAGAGAATTTAGCGTAAAGGGGTGAAAATCCTTCATTATAAATACCATCTGAAAACAATATAATGCTTGCAAGATTAGTGCCCTCATAATCAGACTCCACCTGCTCAACAAGTTGATGGAGGTTGGTGCTTGGTTGATCAAATTCAATGGCCTCATCTAATGAAGTGCTCTTTTTCGATAACGTTCGAATATGCACTTTGTTCCCCTTTTCTTCGATTTTATTCTTGTAAGCGGCTAAATTGGATTGAAATTGACCCGCCCAGGCAGTGTCTTTTACTTCCAAGATAGATTTTGAGTTATCAATTGCTAGCACTACGATAGGGTCTTCATTTTGAGTAATCAGTTGTGTGAAAAATGGGCCTAACAGCAGTATGAGTAATACTGCAACTAATAAAAATCGCAGCGTGCCTAGTCCAATATTGCTAAACTTTGACCAAATTTCTTTTTTTGAGTACAACAATAATGCTAAACCGGCAGCTAATAATAGCCCCAGTAACACATAGCCACTATGATACTCAAATGTAATCATTGATGAAGAATTTTTAACCTTTATTATTATTACGCTAGGCCATCAAAAAAGTTTCAATCCAGTCGCTCAATTGAAGCTCCGAGTGCGTTTAAACGTTTATCAATAAATTGGTAGCCTCGGTCGATTTGTTCTACGTTATGGATGATGCTCACACCTTCTGCAGATAGTGCTGCAATTAAAAGGGAAACACCCGCCCTGATATCCGGCGATGTCATTTGAATTCCTCTTAATGGAAATCTCCTGTCAAGCCCAATTACTGTTGCTCGGTGAGGGTCACATAATATGACCTGAGCACCCATATCTATCAATTTATCTACAAAAAATAACCTGCTCTCAAACATTTTTTGATGGATGAGTACAGTGCCCTTTGCTTGGGTAGCTACAACAAGAATTATGCTAATTAAATCTGGGGTAAAGCCTGGCCAAATCGCATCTGATATGGTCATTACAGAGCCATCAATGAAGGACTCGATTTCATAATGCTTTTGCACCGGCACGATAATATCGTCATTATGGTAAACGAGTTGAATCCCTAATTTCTTAAACACGTCAGGGATTATGCCCAATTCTTTAATTTGTGCATTCTTTATGGTGATTTCGGATTGAGTCATGGCGGCAAGACCAATGAAACTGCCTATCTCAATCATATCTGGCAACAAAGTGTGCTCCGTCCCAGTTAAATACTCAACCCCCTCAATATGCAGTAAATTGGAGCCTATCCCGCTAATTTTAGCCCCCATTTGCACCAACATTTTACAAAGTTGCTGAATGTATGGCTCGCAAGCTGCGTTGTACAAAGTAGTTTTGCCCGTAGCCATCACAGCTGCCATGATGACATTTGCGGTACCTGTTACAGAGGCCTCATCTTGCAAAATATAGCAACCTTTGAGGTTGGACCCATCTACGATATAGAAATTCTCTTTACTATCATAAAAAAACTTAGCACCTAACTTTTGAAAGCCAATAAAGTGGGTATCAAGCCTTCGTCGTCCAATTTTATCTCCGCCTGGTTTTGGTATTTTGCCTTGGCCAAACCGAGCCAATAATGGCCCTAAAATCATAATGCTACCTCTTAAGGTGGCTGCCATCTGTTTGTACTCCTCGGTTTCTAACTTAGAAAGGTCTAAGTTTTCGGCCTTGAATGTATAGGATTCATCTTTTTGCTGAACATCAACGCCAATATACTTTAGGATATCGATGAGTTTGAGCACATCTCGAATGGCGGGAATCTTATGGATTGTCACCTTTTCGGGTGTTAATAAAGTTGCACAAACGATTTGTAGGGCTTCATTTTTAGCGCCCTGTGGAGTAATTTCCCCTTTTAGCGTATGTCCGCCTTCTATTTTAAAAGAACCCATTAATTACGACGTCTTCTGTTCGAGTGGTTATTATTTCTATTGGAATGATGATTTGTGTTTTTTCTATAATTTTTTCGATGCTGTTTTTCGCGTTGGATTACAAAATACCCGTTTTCTTCGACTTCAGCCAAGTCTAGATCTAGTTTATTATCTGAGAGCTCTTTAATATGATTTATAATCTGCTCACTTTCAATATTCTCCCTGTTCCAAGTAGCGTAAAAAGACTTCATGAGTCTGCCAATAGCAATAGTTGAATCTTTTCGCTCTTGTTCATCCTCCATTTCGATCGCCTTTTCGATCAAAATTTCGATATTTCTTCCATAGTGCTTAAAGTGGATTTTATGGTTGTGATACTTCAATCGTTGAGGTTTTTTACCTAACAAGGTCTTTTCAGGCATGGGAAATGGCGCATCAACATCCAATTTAAATTCAGACATGATATATAGATCATCCCAGCATTTTTGACTCGTCTCTTGGCTCTCTCGGAGGCTAGGATTGATTTGACGCATGAGGTCTACGAGTATGTGGGCAAACTTAGTTCGTTCTTCTCGGTCTTCCATTGCGGTAACATAGTTTACCAATTTTTGGATGTTTCTTCCGTATTCTCTTAATATGAGGTGGGAATTTTTTGTATTGTACTGATTCATAAATTATGGTTTAAAACTGGGATGTAAATTAATAAAATTATCTCAGGCTTAATACCCTTATTTAAAAAATTATTACATGGTATGGTAAAGCTTAATTGGTAATTTACAGTTTGCCTATAATTCTAGCCTAATTAATACCTACTTTATCCATATCTTTACATTGGTTAGCTATAATTGTAAATCAACTTTTAATCATTTTTATATATAATTACTACTAATTTAGTTTTAATTAGTAGTAAATTTGTATTATTAAATACTTTAAATTAGTATTTTAGTTGCTTTTATTTATAATTACTACTAATTTAGTTTTAATTAGTAGTTAATAGTATGAAAAAACCTGAACCCCCTCCTAGTAGAAAGATTGAGGACTCCGATAAAGAGTTGTTTTTACAACTTTTAAGTGACAAAGTGCAACTTGATCAGCTCTTCGAAATTGAGAAAAATTACCCTTATTGGGAAAAATTTAAGTACAAAACTAAAGCTATACCAATAGACCCTAAAGTCTTATGGAAATTTATAAAACTTCAAAGAGATAGAAATATTTCCAAAATCGAGCTTTTTAACATGCAGCTTTTTAAATTTAAATACAATATTTCTGGCAAGACATTAAAAAGACTGCATGAGTTTGATTTAAACTTAGGTGGCGTACTTGAAGGGGCAATAATACCAGAAAGTGAAAAGAATAAATTTCTGATTAGCTCATTAATGGAAGAAGCCATAGCCTCAAGCCAACTTGAAGGAGCAGTAACCACCCGAAAAGTTGCCAAAGCCATGCTTAGAGCAAAAAGAAAGCCAAAAAATTTGTCAGAAAGGATGATTCTTAATAATTATCTAACCATACAAGAAATTTTATCCATCAAAAACAAAAAACTAACACCATCAATTATTAGGCACATTCATCGAATAATCACTAATAATACCTTAGAAAATAGTGAAAATGAAGGGAATTTCAGAAAAAACAATGATGTCAAAATTGTTGATATAAATGGTGAAGTTTTTTATGATCCACCCAGTCATACTCAAATCGAGGAGCTAATTGAAAAATTTTGTGAATTTGCCAATGCAGAAAATAACAATGAATTTATTCATCCAATTATACAGGGTATCATATTACATTTTCTAATTGGTTATATTCATCCCTTTGTTGATGGAAACGGACGTACGGCTAGAGCTGTTTTTTATTGGTATTTAATCTCTAAAGGATATTGGTTAGTTGAATTCCTCTCAATCTCTCGAATAATAATTAGGGCTCCAAGTCAATATGCTAAAGCTTATCTATATACAGAGTATGATGAAAACGATTTAACCTATTTTATCGATTTTAATTTGAGGTCAATGGAGGAGGCACTCATTAGTCTAAAAGAATATATCGCAAGAAAGGTTGCTGAAAAAAGGCAACTTTACTATATCCTAAAAAAAGAAGATATTAACGAACGACAACTTGAAATTTTAAGAAAGGTAATTAATGAACCAGAATCAACTTTTAATATAAGTGAAGTTCAAGGAATATTTGGCACATCATATCAAACAGCCAGAACAGATTTACTAGAATTAGCTTCAATTGGGTACTTAGAAAGTAAGAATACCGGAAAGAAACTCCTATTTTTTAAATCTAATCATTTTGATGAAATGATTAAACATTTACAGCAAGATAAGTTTTAATTATATAGATTAACTAAGGCAAACTATTCTTAAAATCCTGATAACTTACAGGGTCAGCTGGCGTCGTATCACAGCCTATTTCTGCAGCCTTTTCATTAATTTCATCAACGCGATCTGCAGGATCTGGATGAGTGCTTAGGAACTCTGGTGTGCCACTATCTTGGTTGTTATCCAATAATTTTTGGAAAAAAGAATAGGCTCCGTTGCACTGATATTCAGTTTTTGCTAAATAAACCACAGACTGTTCATCAGCCTCAGATTCATGGGCGCGGCTAAAGCTAAGTCCAGCTAAACTCCCGGCTATTTGTCCAGCTATTTGAGTCATCTGCCCAGAATTTTCACCTGCCACGATGCTAAGCAAGAAACTTAAACCATACATTTTCTCCAGTTGCCTCGTGCTATGGCGAAGATCGGCATGGGCAATCTCATGACCTAGTACGCCTGAGAGGTCATCCTCTTTATCTAGGTATTTTATAAGCCCAGTATACACATAAATATATCCGCCTGGTGCCGCAAAAGCATTTAGTACATTATCATCTCCTATAATATATACTTCCCAAGCAAATTCATCCTTATAGTTTAATTCTCCTGAATTTAGAATTTTATTCGTAATACCACGCAGATATGCGTAAGCCTCGGCATACTCTGCCTCATCCAAAACGGGGTATTCTGACGGATTCCCATTAATTTCTTCCTTAACCTGCTGGCCAAGCTGTATATCATCCTGTATACTAAATAATATAGGCCCTGGCTTCTTCTTACAATTACTAAAAGTAAGAATGCTGATCAAACCCACTAAAAACAAAGCGATATTTAAAATTCTAAATCTCATAATGATACTTTTGATAGTAACTAGCAAAAAGTATACCAATTATATCATATTAATTGTGATATAATTAAAGAATTGGCATTGAATCGATATAAAAATTAACCTATATTGCATCGAAACTATTGATAAATTAAGATGCAGGTATATTTGGATAATGCCGCTACTACCAAGCTAGACAGCGAAGTAATCGAAGCCATGCTGCCCTATATGCAGGAGCATTATGGTAATCCATCTTCCATACATGGTCATGGTAGAGTGGTACGCTCTGCGATTGAAAAAGCCCGAAAGCAAGTTGCTGATTTGTTGAACACAAGCCCAGCGGAGATTTTTTTTACATCTGGTGGCACAGAGGCCGATAATACGGCACTTCGGTGTATGGTGAGGTCTCTTTCTATCAAAAATATTATTAGTACGCGGCTTGAGCATCATGCTGTGCTTCATACCTTAGATTACTTACAAGAAAACAATAATGTAAGGGTGCATTTTGTTCGTACAAACCAGCGTGGGGGGATCGATTTGGCGCATTTGGAGGAATTGTTAATAAAAAATCCTAACTGCTTAGTTACTTGCATGCAAGCAAATAATGAGATTGGGAATTTATCTCCAGTACATGAAATAGGCCAACTCTGTAAGCAGTACCATGCTTACTTCCATTCAGACACTGTACAAGCCATGGGGCATTATATTCATGATTTAAGTGAGATGTCATTCGACGCACTAGTTGGTTCTGCCCATAAATTTCATGGTCCGAAAGGTGTAGGGTTTCTTTACTTGAATGGGGAACATAATATTTGCCCGTTAATTTATGGAGGCGCTCAGGAGCGCAATATGCGTGGTGGTACCGAAAATGTTTATGGAATTGTAGGGCTAGCAAAGGCACTAGAGATTGCGTATCGTGATATGGTGCAAGACCGAAAGCATATCGAAGGCCTTAAATCACATATGATTGAGCTATTAAAACAACAAATGCCTGATGTGCAGTTTAATGGTTGTTCAGCAGATCTTCAAAATAGCTTGTATACCGTACTCAATGTGAGTTTGCCATGTGTAGAGGACAAGGAGATGCTACTTTTTAATTTAGATATCAACCAAATATCGGCTTCGGCAGGGAGTGCTTGCAGCAGTGGTTCCCAAAAAGGATCTCACGTGATTGAGGCGATTGGTGGCAGTGCTGCTGAGCGACCAGCTATTCGATTTTCATTTAGTAAGTATAATGCCAAAGAGGAAATTAATTATACGGTGGAGCGGCTGGCATCATTTTGTAAAGTGCCGAGTACGGCGTAAATAGCTTGATTGGTGTTATTCTAGGACTATCCAAATACTGCTGTAAGAAAAGCGCATACTTCGGTCAAGTTTTAATTTTAAATCTATGGTTTTTTTTATATATTTAGTTTATAATATTGAACTATGCCGTTACCATCGATATTTATAGAGTTGCCCATTAAGGACCGCATTCGTATCCTTTACGAAAATGGTACTTTTATTATGTCCGTGCGGTACTATGAGCATAAAGTGAATTTGTACATTCTCCATGATTATTTTGTAGAAGTATTTTATAATCATCGAAAAGACTGTATTGAGAAAGTCATTCCCATGCCCAAAACCTCCAAACGGCTCAAATTCTATACCGATCAAATTAACTTGCCTCAGGGGTTGTTGGATTAGGTTTTTATGCTATTTTTGATTGAATTTTACGGAATTTGATTAATATAAAAAACAAATGATGGTTTTTGGCTTAACATTTTAATCGTAGCACACATTAGTAATTTGAGCATTAACCAATCAATTATGAACAAACTTATTTTTCTTCTCATCTTTACTGCTATATTTATCTCAAATAATTGTTTTGCACATGGTGGTCATTCCGTTAATGTTACTTCTGAAGAGGTGGATTCCATAAAAATAGATGGTTATTATGAAGATCAGCTTTTACTTGATTCACTAACAAATGATATCTTAAATCAACACAATAAATATAAGGTAGTAGAGCAACATCAAATTGAAAAATATCAAGTGCCCATTAAACTGGATAGCCTTAATCGAGTGATTACGCTTAAAAATGGTAAAGAATTTGTTTTAAAGCCAAATTATAGCAAGCTAGAAGGGGGGCTTTCTTTTATAAAACCCATTCTTAATAGATATTATGTTTTTAGAGTACAATATTATGAGGGAAGTGGTGCATTGTTGCTAGATACTGAAACTGGTAATAAAACCTATGTGTATGGCGAAAAGGTGTTTGTGAGTCCAGATCAAAAATACTTCATCAGTATAAATGATGATATTGAAGCAGGGTATTCCAGAAACGGATTTCAGCTTTTTGAGGTGGATGATCAGCAAAATCTAACTAAAATTTGGAAACTGGATCAACTTGATTGGGGCCCTATTAATATAAAATGGCTTGATAATGATTCATTTGTGGTTAAAGAAATTACTTACTATCCAAAATATAAGACTAGGCATAGGAAGTTTCAGATTCGTTAAAGAGCATGCATTTTGCATATAATTATTAGATATTAAATTCTAATTAATAAGATATTATTGAGTAAATTCATTTACCGTTGAATATCTTTTCTTTATCTTGTTTAAATTCAGTTTTATTTTTTAAACTATCAAAAAATGTAATCAAGTCTGCAATGGTAAAATACGGGTTTCTTTTATGAATTGGGTCATTCAAACAATTGTTCGACATGGTTATTGATCGTTGAATTGCATCATTCAATCTACTCTTAAGTAATTGATAGTGTTTTATTTTTGTTTTATGATACGATATTTTTAATGACTTAGCCCAAATTTTTTCCAAATGCTTTCTGGCTTGAGTAGGCTTAGTGAATGCTTTTCCGCAATTCTCAAAGTGCAAAATAAACCAATGTTCAATGCAAATTGAGCTATATGCAATGTTAAAGTTTTCTTGGATTATTTTATCAAAAGCAAGTTTTAAGTGAGGTGAGCAGTCATTGTCAAAAAACAACCAAATTTCATCATATGGGTTTAATTCTTTTTCAGCTTTCTTTTTAAAGTTTTGTGCAGTCGTAAATAAACGTTTTGGGTCATAATCTGGTTTATAATCAACTTCTATTTGAATCTCACGCTTGTTTTTTCTAGGTAATTCATTTCGGAGAGATTTCGCATATAATTCTTCGGTTAAGCCCTCACATAATATTAGTATCCTCTTATTATATTTCATTGTCTTGCATTTCTATCAAGAAATCAATATCATCTATTATTGGGGTAGCACCAAATCTACCAGATGAATACCATTTATCTAGAGGTGTCTCTAACCGAAGTCCTTTAATATTTGAGCACCTTGTGATTTCTGTAGCACCAAATTCATTTTTTTCAGTAAACCAAATTTGATCTCTTCTAAACAGTTCATTTGACAATTGTGAGCTATCATGGGTTGCAAATACTAGCTGTACATTGTTTGGATTTGTATGAACATTATGAAACATTTTGATTAAATATCTTGTAATGTTAGGGTGAAGGTTTTTTTCAAGCTCATCAATAATTAATATACTATCTTTAGCTAACAAAGTTTTTAATATGATGCCTCCAATTAATAATAATTTTCTTGTCCCAACAGATTCTTCTTGAATATCAAATATTTCATCTCCAATATAGTCTTCTCTGTCAAATAATTTATGCTTTGTTTTTATTTCAAACCTTAATTGATTTTTTAACTCTTCACTTATATTGCTTGGGATTCCCACTTCATCCCAATTTACTTCTTTTGCTGAAATATTAATAATGCCTGTATCTAATGCGCAAATCAAGGCATTAAATCTTCTTGAGAAGTTGGATTGAGCATTTTCTGCGAGTTCTTTAGCAAAGACTCTACTCAACCAATTTGTAACATCATTTAAGGCAATACCAATTCTTGAAAAAAAATTTTGAACATTGATTAATGTCTCTACACCGTTTATAGCTGCCTTTGATATAAAGAGCTGATTTTGTAACAATAACTTTTCAATAGCTTTACGAGTACCAATATAATTGTCACCGAACCTTATCTTTTTGCCTTTTTGTCTGTTAAAAAGTAATGAACGAGAACCGTTAGGGTAAAAGTGTACAACTTCTTCTACTATTTCTGACATTGTAAAACGAATCAAAACCTCATATTTAATTGACTCAGTAACAAATTCAATTTCGAATACAGTTGGTGCAGTTTGATATGATAACTCAAGACGGTGTGGATTATAACTTTCTATTGATTGATTCGGGTTAAACTTTGCAGATTCAAGGATCAAATATCTAAGAACCTCAAATGATTCTAGTATAACACTTTTACCTGATGCATTTGGACCATAAATTACAGCAGACTTTAAAATTGATGCTCCATCTTTTGTTTTAAAGTAATTTGATGTTAATCCATTTAACCCAGTTTTATTAAAATTCAATTCTAATTTTTCTCTAATTGATTTAAAGTTCGTAATTGCAAACCTGATAATCATTTTTAATTGTTTATTTGATGCGAAATATAATGAAAATTTGTTTATTTTATTCAAATTTTATTAATAAACATAAAAAATGATATGTTATTTGGGATATATAATCCCTATGTATTATTTAATTTCTAAATAAATCTATATTAACACTACAATTATTTTCTTCAAAAAATACAACAAAATGCCGTACAGAACCCTGCTTCAATCTTCAAAAAATACAATTATAAATTCTCTTTTAAAATCTTAATATCCTCGATCAGTTGCTTGATTTCAAGCTTTAATGTACCATTATAAATGCCTCTGATACGCTTGCTTTGATCGACTAAAATAAAGTGCTCGGTGTGCAAAAAATCAGTGCTATCCTTTGTAAAGCCGAGGTCTTCTTCAGCAAAGTAGGACTTACGTGCTAGTTGGTAGATTTGAGCGCGGTTGCCGGTCAAAAAATGCCAATTTTTGCTTGTTATGGCTCTTTTTTGGGTGAAATCGAGGAGTTTCTCTGGAGTATCGATCCAGGGTGTTACTGAGAATGAAAGTAATTTTACTTGAGCGTCTTGCTCAAAAGCATCATTGACCATGCCCATATGGTTTGTCATCACTGGGCAGATGCTGCCACAGGAGGTAAATATAAAATTGGCAACGTGAATTTTTCCATCTAATACATTACTTGAAAAAGTTTGATTATGTTGATCAATCAGCTCAAAATCTTCTATTTGGTGGGGGATTTTTTTATTAGCTTCGTTATTATTAATAAAAATGGGGGTAAAATCGGGTGAATTATAATAGGGGAGTGGTGTACGAGCCTTATTGCATGCTATACTTAGAATTACCAGACTTATAATTGCTTTAAAATATACTATCCGCCACATTTACACAGTTTTTAGTGCCTAATAAACCATATCTTCTTCCATTTTTTACCACATAATTGGCTTTCACTTTACCATTATCATACCAAACCTTTTGATTACCAGCCTCATGGCCTCTAATATAATTCATTTCTTTAATAAGAGTGCCTTCTTTGTTCCAAGCGCTGCAGGTGCCTTCATAATCATCATTTTTGAACTGATACGTCAATTTTTTATTGCCATTTGGCCACCAAGCTTCATATTTACCCACTTTTTTGCCCCTGTTAAAATAACGAATTTCCTTTAGTTTGTGATTGGGATAATATTTTTTCCACTCCCCATCTTCTTTCCCATTTTTATACATTTTAATGTGCATGGTGTCAGTTGAAGTTGGAAAGAAACGAAAGAGCTTACCGGTAAATGGAGCGCCACTAACATAGCAAACTCCACCATTTTGTTTAAAAATTACCTGATCCTCATTTTTTACTTCGAGTACTTGCCGCTCAAATTGGCATGCCCCGAGTAGGATAGTTATTAGGCTGATTAACCCGCATTATTCATCAGGTTAAGAATAGAGACAGAATGGTGTTCAAGTAAAAATTAGGTTGATTGCGAAGTAGGATTTGATTTCATTTAGGCAAAA
>JAUIFR010000264.1 GCA_030430325.1 Bacteroidia bacterium
GCAAAATGATAGTACTTATTTTTTAAAGTACCTCAAAAATGTGCAAGGTGGGGCACTTGGTGTGCAATATAAAATTGGTGAGTCAACATTTAAGACCCAAGCAGGTGGCTCCATGGCCAAAGGGAAGTTTGCTTCCATTAAATTGCCCATTCAAGAGGGGGTATTAGGTCCATATCGTATTCCAAACCCGACAAATGAGGCCTTTGTGATCATACAAGCAGGTTCTGAGAAGGTATTTTTGGATGGTAAGTTACTGCAAAGAGGGTATGACTTTGATTATGTAATCGATTATAACTTGAGTGAAATTACATTCAACTCTTCGGTGTTAATTACACAATTTAGCCGTGTGCAGATCGATTATGAATATGCTAATCAGCACTACAACCGAACGATTTTATTTGCTAAACATCAGCAGCAAACAGGTCGATTTTCTTATAAAATAGATGCCTATAGTGAACGAGATAACCCTAATACGCCCCTTTTATTTGATTTGGACGAAAATACCCTAGACATTCTTGATCAAGCAGGAGATGACCCCACTAAAGCCATTGTACCAGGCGAAAAATTATTGGATTATGATCCAAATCTCATTTTATATATAAAAATGGATACCTTGGACGTACAGGATATCAAGTATCGTATTTTAAAATACACACCTGATCAAGCTGATAGTATGTATTCGGTTCAGTTTACTCGGGTTGGGCAAGGGCAGGGCGATTATATACTGAGGAATTCCTTGCAAAATGGCACGGTATATGAATGGGTAGCTCCTATAAATGGTATACCGCAAGGGCAATATGCTCCCATCCAATTAATTACAACGCCTACCAAGCGTCAATTAGTTTCCCTTCAATCAAATTATCAGTTATCTGAAAAGGATCGTATCCGGATGGAATGGGCGTATTCAGATCATGATCAAAATATGTACTCCAGTGTGGGTAATGATGATAACCGAGGCTATGCAGCTAAAATTGGAATGGATAGCCGCCAAAAAGAACTCCCATTTTTACCAAAATATAAGTGGCAAGCTACCTTAGATTATGAGCATACGCACCGCGATTTTAACCCCATTGATCGGTTTAGAAGGGTGGATTTTAACCGAGACTGGAGCTTTAGAGAGGATACCGCTCAGAAAATGAACAGCGACCATATCCTTACGGCACAATTGGCCATGCAAAAAGACCTCCAAAATAAAATATCATACCAAGTTGCTAGGAGAATGCGTGCTACCGACATCGATGGCTGGCAGCAGCGCGCCATTTTTAATAAAGATATGGCTGGGTTTCAGGTGAATGCCCAAGGATTTATGCTTCATTCGGACCGTTTGTTGGATCAATCCAATTGGAGGCGCCTTAATGCTGTTGGTTTTTATAGATTTAAAGTTATTCAACCCGGCTATCAATTTGAAGTGGATCAGCATCGCTTATTGGTACAGGATTCCACATTTGCTTCTGATATGTATTATAAGGCGCATCATTGGTTTATCCGAAATGGTGATAGCCTACGACAGCAGTTTGAGCTGCGGTATACTTTGCGCCATGATGCTTTACCACAAGCAGGAGACATGCTTTGGTATGTAGAATCAAATACATACCAATTACAGGCCAGTCAAAAAATAGGAAAATCACAAGAAATAAATGTGCAAGGTATCGTCAGAGAAAACAAACTACTAACTGCAGATAGTCTTGCTGTGCCCATGAATACGCTGCAGGCGAGGCTTACTTTTGGGGGTTATTTCGGGCGTATCTGCCAAGTTAATGCGGATTATACAACAGCAAGCGGACGAGAGCTTGGCCGTTCGTACTCGTATATCGAGGTGCCAACTGGTGAGGGTACACATACTTGGATTGATTCGAATGAGGATGGCATACAAGATCTTAATGAATTTTTTGAAGCCATTCACTTCGATCAACGCAATTATATCCGAATTTTTACCCTCGAAGATAATTTTATTCAGGCCTTCAATACCAAATTAACCGTGAACCTTCGCTTAAATCTTCCGAGTAGCTGGCTGAGTCAGGGCGGAATGAAGTCTTTTTTGGCGCGCTTTTCATCCAATAGCAGCTGGTCCTCTTTTCAGAAAGTATCGGAAGATCAACCGGGAAAATATAAGTTCGTGCCTATTGTGGAAGATATTCGTCTAGCGGATTTTTTGCATTTACGTAGGAACATCCGCTCTTCTTTATTTTATAATAGAGCTAGCCCCATTTTTGGGTGGAATGTGCAATTTGTACAAGCAGAGTCCAAACAATTAGTGAGTCAAGGGTTTGATATTCAGTCAAATAAAACAATTAGTGCGCTGGCGAGAGCTACTTTATGGCAAACCTATACTATCAAAGGCCATTATGGAATTGGATGGCAAGAATCCGCCTCTGAGTACTTAAGTGATAGAGATTATATCATCAAAACGGACCAATTTGGTCCACAAATCCTGTGGCAGCCCCGTCCTACTTTTCGGCTAGACGGTACGTACCATTATAAATTAAAATCTAACGCAGCGAAAACAGAGCAGGTAGAACGAGCAGATTTTCATGAAATATCAATGGCGTGGCGTATTACAAAACTTGGAAAAAGATCCCTTGAAGGACGAATAAAGTATGCCAATATCAAGTTTGATAATGAACTGGGAACGTCATTGGCATTTGTGATGCTAGAAGCACTGCAGCCTGGGGATAATTTTATATGGTCATTAAATTGGCAGCAGCAATTGATCGCTGGCTTGCAGTTAACCATGCATTATGAGGGACGATCCATGCCGGATAGCCCGGTGATACATACGGGTAGGGTGCAGGTAAGTGCGTTGTTTTAAGCAATAATTGAAAGTTGTTAATTTAATTGGGAGAAGTTAAAAAATAGCAGTACTGGTAACAAATGTATCTAGTATTGGATGCCCTTTAAAATTGGTAAAATATTAGAAAAATACAATTCGGGTTAGGGATGCAAAATGCCGGCCTTTGGCCGGGTCCGAAGGACGGAACCATTTTGGAGCCCGGCCTGGAAATGATTTATTCATTTTCAGGCAACCCCCAAAAAATAAAAAAAATGATAATTTTCTTGTGGTTACTAACTATAGTTAATTAGAAATGAATAAATTTAGCAAAAATTAATCAAAATTATCTTTTAAGTCCAGAATAAAACTAAAAATCTCATAAAAAACTGAAACTAAATACTAATTCACTTACAAAAATCTATCGAAAGAAAATTTTAATATAATGAAATAATTATTTGATTTTAAGTTATTTAGAAAAAAAATTATAATAAAAGAGGATGGTTGTATAAATTAGCTGTAAAACAATCAAAAATAAATGTTGATAAAAAAATCAAACAAAATACTAACACCATAATTAAGTCAAGAGTAAACAAATAAAAAAACAAAAATATTTGAAAAGTACAATTATTATAAAGAACTAAAATATAGTAGCAAGTAAAAGAATTGTACAAAATAGTAAATTAAAACCGCAAGAATTTACAACTAAGACTTAGTAAGTAACTTTTTAATGCTGATATTTGTTAATCATGAAATATGCTATACTTATAACCGCGTTGCTATCCTTTGTGATTTCGGCTTGCAACCAACACAGTGATCAAAATACTGAACTTGCAAAACCCTTTCAAATCATTACACCTCAATTTGCAAAGGGGTATCAAGTGGAGGTGTATGATAAGTTTAAACTAATAAAGGTATTCCACAGCAAGAAGACCACTGCAGATACCATAACCTATGCTTTAGTACCAAAAGATTTAATAGATTCAAATCATTCAACTTTAAAGGAGTCGGGTGCTTTGGTTGTGCCTACACCCATTGAGCGTCTAATTTGTTTCTCCACCACGCATGTAGGACAGCTGAATGCATTAGGACTTGGTCAGTTCTTGGTAGGCTTTCCGAACCCGAGTTACTTGACATCGGCTATAAACAAAGGTAGCTTAACGGACATTGGCGAAGTGAGTCAGTTGCGCTTAGAGGAAATGGTAGGGCTTGAATCTGAGCTTATTATGGCGTATGCTATGGATGGATTAACCCTGCCGCGTATGGTGACCGAGCATAAAATCAGTCCGTTTGTTTATAATTTGGATTATTTGGAGGATCATCCGCTAGGTCAGGCTGAGTGGATGAAGTTTATCGCTTATTTTTTTGATGAAGCGCCTCGGGCAGAGCAGCTTTTTGAACAAGTTGTAAGGCGCTATGATTCACTGAAAACACTCGCTAACAAAGCAAGTGTTTCTCCGCAGGTAATGAGTGGTAATTTTTATGGTAACATATGGTACGCTCCAGGTGGCCATAGTTGGATGGCCCATTACATAAATGATGCAGGGGGCAAATACATCACATCAAATCAATCTGCAGGTAGTCAATCACTAACTTTTGAGCAAATTTGGCAAGATGCACAAAACGCGGACGTTTGGATTGGCTTAGGCCCATTTTATTCCCTTAATCAAATTAAGGAAACAGACCATCGATATACCTTATTCGCACCCTTTAAAAACAAGCAGGTCTATAATTATATATTAAGTGATAATGGAGCCGGTGCAAACGCCTATTTTGAGCTGGGCGCCGCGCGTCCGGATTTGGTATTAGCGGATTTAATTGATATCCTTCATCCAGGGCTATTGAAGGGGCACAGGAGGAATTTTTAT
>JAUIFR010000018.1 GCA_030430325.1 Bacteroidia bacterium
AAATCAAGGATTTACGAAAACTTGCATTTCCACCATAGCGCTGCTATGCTGAAAATCCAAAACCCTTGATTTTATTGAACTTTTGACTCTCATAACGATACGGTGATGAATAATGCGGGTTAATTCTGTGAGTATTGTAACTACTCATTATTTAACTCAAGTAATTCATTAATAATCTTGGGTGAAATTCTAAAATTTGTTAATAGTAGCTTATAAGACTACTTGTATCTGAAATTATGATAGTATCAGGCATTTGCTATATCAGCATGTAAGTCCGACAATGAATCACTGAAAACAGAAACACCATATATGCCGATCAACTCAATAAAAGCCTGTTTAGTCAAACCCACAATTTTAGCAGCCTGTCCTGCAGATAATTTGCCTTGTTCGTAAAGTTTAGATGCAATGATCATATAGAAGTCATGATCACTCATCGATAAATCATCCGGTACCTTTAATTTAATAGTTCTCATCAATCCTAGTTGACATATAATTTAAATAAATATTACAAAATGATTGATTTATTAAAATAGATTTAATGTTTTAAATGATACATTAATAACGCCAACCTACCCCTGCATCAACTCACCAATGATATGCTCGATGCTCATGCCTTCTGCTTCCGCCTTGAAGTTTCTTACTACCCGGTGGCGCAAACAAGGAACAGCAATTGCTTTTACATCTTCAATATCAGGTGAATATTTGCCTTCGATCAGGGCATTACACTTAGCTGCTAATACTAAGTATTGAGAGGCTCGTGGGCCTGCCCCCCATTCTAAATAGGTATTTGCAAGCACATTTGATTCCGAATAATTGGGACGTGTTTTTTGTACAAGGCCTACAGCATACTCTACTACATTATCTGCAACAGGTACTTTTCGCACAAGTTGCTGGTACTGCATGATTTCTTCTCCCGATAATACATGGCTCACTTGCTGTTGGACGTCCTGAGTCGTATTCTTTACAATTTCGACTTCGGACTCATACGACGGGTAATCCAATAAAATATTGAACATAAATCGGTCTAATTGTAAGTACCCTCTTGCTCAATGGGGTTTTGAGTGGCTAGCACGAAAAAGGGCTTCTCTAGATCATAATGCTGCCCCCCAATCGTTACACTTTGCTCCTGCATGGCCTCGAGCAATGCTGCTTGGGTTTTGGGAGGTGTTCGGTTAATCTCATCAGCTAAGATGATATTGGCAAAGATCGGCCCTTTGATGAACATGAAGTTTCGGTCTTTGTCCAGTGTCTCGGCGCCAAGGATATCAGAGGGCATGAGGTCAGGTGTAAACTGTATCCTGTTAAAGCTTAGGTCTAACACCTCTGATATGGTTCTGATCAGGAGTGTTTTAGCTAAACCTGGCACTCCCACGAGCAAACAGTTTCCTTGACAAAATATGGCTGTAAGCAGCAGCCTCACTACTTCCTGTTGACCAATCACCACTTTTCCAATTTCTGCATCGAGCCTTTTGAAAGCATCATGCAATTGTTGAGCTGCTTCTACTTCTGATTCAAATGTTTTCATATATATAATTTCCTAATTGGTAAATTTTATAAAAAAAATGGAAACTAAAAATAAAATGAGTAATATCCACTTACACCAAATTTATTGATTCCCTGAATGACCACGCGCCCCCTTATATTTTCGAGGATTTCGGCTAGTTCCTCTGGATCGGTTATAGGTACGGTGTTAATCGAGGTTACAATAAAACCTTCCTCAATGCCTAATCGCCTTACAAATCCATTCCTAACCTTCGAAATTCTTACACCATGCTCTATGCCAAGGCGGTCTTTTTCTACTTTGGTCACGGCTTCAAAATCAGCACCAAGTTTTTCGGCCTTGTAAAGCTCTCGGCGCACAATGCTCGTGGTACCTTCACTGTTCGTAAGGGTAAGTTCAGCCTCTTTGGCTGCCCCCGATCGACTAAAATTAACTAAAATCTTATCCCCCGGCGAGAAATAACTCATCATTTCATCAAATACACTCTTGGAAGTAATGGGTTCGCCATTGATTTTTTCGATGATATCTCCTTTTTCTAGTCCTTTTTTGGCGGCAGCACCTTCTTTGAGCACATAGCTGATGGCTACACCATTTAATTCCTTAGCATCGTATTCAGAAGCATTTTCATCCGTAATTTCAACTACATCAGCTCCAAAAAAGGCTTTTTGAACCTCTCCATATTGTATAAGGTCATCGGCAACTTTTTTGGCAATATCGATGGGTACCGCAAAGCCATAGCCTGCATAAGAGCCTGTTTTGGACAGTATTGCCGTATTGATGCCTACAAGCTCTCCGCTTTGATTGACGAGGGCACCACCGCTATTACCGGGGTTAATGGCAGCGTCAGTTTGTATAAATGACTCAATGGGGAACTGACTTTCTAAAATCCCAATGGCGCGCTCTTTAGCACTAACAATACCTGCCGTGATGGTAGATGTTAGATTAAATGGATTACCTACAGCCAGTACCCACTCTCCTATCTTTAAGTTTCTGGAGCTACCAATCTTGATGGCGGGAAGCCCATTTTGATCTACTTTGAGCACAGCAATGTCTGTTGAAGGGTCTTTACCAATTACAGTAGCATCATATTCTTTTTTGTTATGAATTATTTTGATCTGCTCTGCATCTCCAATGACGTGATTATTAGTAATGATGAAACCGTCCGATGAATAAATTACGCCCGAACCAGTCGATACTGCTGGCCTACTACCTCCAGAGCCTCCAAAGAACCAGTCAAGCCAGGTGCCTTGATAAGCGCTGACAACAGAAATAGTCTTCACAAATACTACCGAAGAAGTACTTTGCCTCGCTGCTGCGACAAAATTAACAGGTGTGCTTTGATCAAGTACACGAGCTGTTGATGCAAAACTTGGCTGTGGATTTTGCTCTTGATTTAGGGGTGCATTGAAATTTGTATGCTGCGGCTTTTGAAACTTGTTAACCACCAAAGCACCCAGCAAACCTGCTCCAAATGCAATAACTATATAAAAAAATAGCTTAAAGAATTTTTTCATCATACATCCAATTTAATTGACTAGTACTGACTAATAACCTGATTAAGCTGAGCTTCTCCAATCATGCCTGAATGCCGCCATACACTCTGCCCATTTTTAAATAAAATGAATGTCGGAACCCCTTTAATGCCATATTTGGCAGCAGCCTGTGGGTTTTTATCAATATCCACTTTAATTACCTTAAATTGCCCATTAGCTTTCTGAGCAACCTGCTTTAGCACGGGCGCCATAGCTTGACACGGCCCACACCAATCGGCATAAAAGTCAACTAAAACGGGCTTTTCACCCTGAATCAATTCATTGAATTTGGTCATTTCTCTTTGAACGTTTATTAATACATACGAGTTTTAGTTTTGAATAGTTTCAAAATTAGTAAAAAAATTAGTGCGGATCAGTTTAGTGCATTTTTCTGTTTATTTGAATGTATTATGCTAATTTTGTTGAAATTATTATTTCATAATTAAGTTTTTTGTAAAATTCTTAAATTTGAAGTATCTTTGTTTAAGTTTTTGACCATTTTTTTAATTTTTAATTATCCATAATTAAGTTTTTTGTAAAATTCTTAAATTTGAAGTATCTTTGTTTAAGTTTTTTTTAATTAAGTTAAAATGAAAACATTCAAAGCAGGAAGTTGGGTAAAGCAGAGGTCATATAAAAGCTTCCAACCAAATAAAATAAATCAAGCGTGGAAAATGGAAGACATGGAGCTATTGAACCTTCTTAGTCAGGCTGATCGGCAACTTGGAAGGCTTGATATGTATTCTGATTATATTCCAAACATTGACTTGTTTATAAGCATGCATGTATTAAAAGAAGCAACACAATCAAACAAAATTGAAGGTACTAAAACAAACATTGAAGATGCATTGCTGGATAAAGAAGATATCGATGATGAAAAAAGAGATGATTGGGAAGAGGTTCAAAATTATATAGAAGCTTTAAATACCGCTGTAGTAAACTTAGAAAAACTACCATTTTCGTCAAGATTGATCAGGGAAACTCATAAAATTTTATTACAAGGCGTAAGGGGGAAACATAAACTACCAGGTGAATTTAGGAGAAGTCAAAATTGGATCGGCGGTGCGAGTATAAATGATGCTACTTTTGTTCCACCAATTCACTCCGACATTAATGATTATATGAATGATTTAGAGAAATTTGCACATAATACGGAGTACTTTTTCCCTGATATTCTCAAAATTGCCTTGATACATTATCAGTTTGAGACAATTCACCCTTTTTTAGACGGAAATGGAAGGGTTGGCAGGTTATTAATCACTTTATATTTAGTAGAAAAAAGAATACTAAAAAAGCCAATACTTTATCTTTCAGATTTCTTTGAAAAAAACAGAACCCTGTACTATGACAACCTTACTAGAGTTAGAGAAAAAAATGACATAACCCAATGGTTTAAGTTCTTCCTAGTCGGTGTTATTGAAACAGCTAAAAGTAGTATTTGTACCTTTGATCGTATTTTAAAGCTACAAAAGGAAGTCGATACAAAGATTCAAACATTAGGAAGCAGGTTGCATAATGCTCAGTTAATTTTAAACCACTTATATCAAAGGCCGGTAGTAGATGCACAAAAAGCAAAAGAATTCACATCTTTATCGCCTCCATCCGTTTATAAACTTATTGAAGATCTGGAAAAACTTAACATCTTGACTGAGATAACAGGAGACAAAAAGGGGAAAACTTATTTATTTAGTGAATACATTCAGCTATTCAAATAAACTTTAGCCTTAGGCATATTTTCGATCAAATAACCAATTCCACCAAACAAAAAAGGCCCAATTGCTTGGGCCTTAGAAATTTATTACGATTAGCGTTTAAATCCGAGAACACTCCCACCACAATGTTTGGTAGAATTCTCAAATGTGAATGTAATATAGTAAATCCCCGTTGCACTACAAGGATAATCTAATCCATCATAAAATTTTCCGTTGGCAAAATTAGTAGCTACTTGACGCCTGTTAGAATCGTACATATTCACAATAATACCATCTGTGTTGCTACCATCGGCACAAATATTGATTGAATACTGTGTATCCTTACTAAATACATAAGAATATTCTATTTTGCTCTTGCTTCCACCTTGGCCATCAATTTTAAAGCTTTTCAAAAAGGTAAACCCATCCCCCAACTTTGATATGCAGGACTCCGCATATTCATCCGGATCACATTCAGCAACCGCTCCGTGTTGGATAAATATTGCTAAGAATAGCAGGTTTAATAATATAACTATATTTTTCATAAAAATCATGCGTTTAATTTATGATATTATTTCTGATTGATTTAGTAAGCGCAGTAATCTCTTGAATCTGCTCCGGCGTAATCTGAATCTCACTTTTACTATTGTTTTTAATAACTAGCCGCCCGTTTACTTCCTCAAAAGTTGACTCCTCATACGTATGAACAATCTCAACCTCATTGTAAAGCTCCTGTAGCTTATTTAGCTCTTCGGAGAGTTTCGCTATGTTTGGATCGCTTGCTTCATAATAACTGAGTAGCAACATGATATTTTGCAGTATTATCTTTTGCTCACCTACTTTCTCTTTAAGTTCTGTGTTTTCCATATCATTGGCCAGCACTTGACAGGTAATATGAAGTGCTTCTAGCCAACCGCCAGTAAGTAACAGAATGCTCAAATTACTCCTTTTCTGCTCCTGCAGGAAGTTGTTAATATCATTGAAATTTTTCGTTGTAATTAGAAGCAATGAATCAAGGTTTTTACTATTAGTTGCTAGCTTTTTAATGGTTTCAAATTGGAAAAATTGACCAATTCTTAAATTATTTGCTAGGGTTTTAATAGCATTTAGGTAGTGCAGTGCATCTTGATTTTGCTCGTATATGTTGGTATATCCCATGTCGGCTCCATAAATACCTAAATTAATAGCTTGTTTGTAGCTATTATTATAGAGTGAAACCTGCTCGGGTGTATTAAGCATGTTTTTATTATACATGGTGCCAGATTGTTTTAACAATACTGAAATCTCTAGCGGTGAAGGTACTTGTTGGATAATATCTGAAATAACCTCTTCTGAAATCGGAGGGGCTTCTATTTCAGTAGTATTTATTATATCCTCGATTTGCTGGTCTTCCGCTTTCTCCTTCTTTTCGCCACTGCAGGCAAAAAACAGGACTGGTAAAATAAATAAATACCCTTTATTCATAAATTTTTTATTTAAAAAATAATAAAAACGCTACGGTTTTAACTTTTTGTTTAATTCAATGCTCCAAGTTGCAATATTTGCTGGAGAATTACCATGAGATTAATGGGACAAATGACACATATGTAATATTTAGTGAAAATGAAATGATTAGTTTGGGACTGACAATTTCAATGAATTTTGCAAAATTGGATTAAAACATGCTTTAAAATGAATGAATTATGCAAAAAATATTCATTTTTCTTTTTTCTTGATGACACTTAATTTACCTATCGTCCCCAAAAGCTTTGTAAGCAGCTCAAAGTAGAGCGCCAGGTAGAGCAACAAGGTCATGAGCCAGATTACCGATAGATTAAAATTAAAGGTGTCAAAATACTTGTTGAATAGTGGCTTGAGCGGTGCAAAAAAGGAAGTCCGATAATTGAAAAACCCTTCTTGCTTTGGCATACTAAAAATGGGATCTATCTGCTGAATTAATTTTCCATCATGCTCAAGAATGCGCTCCTTCACACCTATATTCCGAACAAGGTCAGATAAGCTTTCGTTATAATACGTGTTCATGAAGTGATTTAGATCAAAGTGATTTTCTTTGTTATCTTCAAGCACCATAATGACACGATCTTGTTTGGATCTCGCTAGGTTAAACTGATCCAAATAGTGTGTTTCGAGCTTATCAAAATAATCTTTTAATTTCTTGGCATGCGCCTTGTTAAACTTACCAAATACAAGTTCATCAGTTAAATTGAGGCCACTGATACCTTCTTTGAAAGTCTCTTCCTTCAAGGCATTTATAATTACTATTAGTTCATTGGAGACGAGGTTTTGGATCGAATCATTTTTAGTGTCAAGGTTGTTTTCAGCAAATTCAAGTTTAGCCCTTAATTTTGGAATTAAATATCCAGACTTGAAATCAGAGCTGCTTTCTTCCATTGTTAAGTCAAAAAGTATGGGTTTATAATAACTTTTCTTGAATTGGTCAACGGCCATGGCTTCATAGGCCCAGCGTGATGCCATCATATCAGCTACAATAGGCACCTTACCTTTTGCACTGATCACATGATTTAGTTTATCAAAAGGAAAAAGTAACCCGCTTAGAATCATCTGGGGGATTAATAATAATGGTATTAATATATATACTGTAACTGCCGATTTAAAGGCAGAGGAAATATTCAATCCCAGCATATTGGCAAAGCAAGATACGCTAAATAAAACGAGCCAATATGATAAAAATACACCTTTAATTTGTAGCAAAAGGTTGCCTATCAGTACAAAACTGAGTGTTTGAATGGCTGAAAGAGCAAATAATATAGTAAATTTGGATAGCAAATAACTGTTCCAACTAAGGTTTAAGAATGATTCTCGTCGAAGTATCTTACGGTCACGTATGATTTCTTCTGCACTCACAGATAGGCCCATAAATAGAGCAACAATAATGCTCATGAGCATATAGGCAGGTATGTTTTCGTTAAATCGGTACACATAGCTTTCGCCATTCCCACTGCTTCTGTATTTTATAATAAAGGCTAAAATAAATGCGAGTACTGGTGCTTCTAATAAATTTACAAGTAAATACTGAAAACTACTGATCTTGGCTAGGGTGTCCCGTGTTGTAAATATAATGGCTTGCTTGATTTTTGAAGGAATCATGAGGTTTTGTGGAGGGGCCTCCTTGATATCTTCAATGGTTTCTAAGTTAAAATTTGATATGTAAAGTTCGTTCCAGCGAGCAGGATTGACTTTACGCTTGTTGGTGAGTTGTCCGTATTCATCTACAACTTTTGCTTCAATGATATTGAAAATTTGCTCTGGGTTGACATTACCGCAGGTGGGACACTGACCACGTTCACTATCTACTTGGTTGGTTGATCGCTTAAAATATGTTACTGCCTCGATTGGGTTACCATAAAATATCGGATACCCACCTGTATCCATAATGAACATTTTATCAAACATCTTATAAATGTCGGACGAAGGCTGATGGATGACTACAAATATCAATTTGCCTTTAAGTGAAAGCTCTTTTAGAAGGTCAATTACATTTTCGGAGTCTCTTGAGGATAGCCCTGAAGTGGGCTCATCAACAAACATTACTGCAGGCTCTCGTATGAGTTCTAAAGCAATATTTAAGCGTTTACGTTGCCCGCCACTAATTGTTTTATCAAGCACGCTTCCTACTTTTAGGTCTTTTCTTTGTTCAAGCCCCAAACTGGAGAGTACATCCATTACTCTTTTGTGTAGCTCCTCTGGGGAAAGGTTGGCGAAGCAAAGTTTTGCATTATAATATAAGTTTTGATATACGGTGAGTTCTTCAATGAGTAGGTCATCTTGCGATACATAACCAATTACGCCTTGGATCTGTTCCTTTTGGGAGTTAATATTATATCCATTGATAAGTATAGCACCCTTTGAGGGCTTTTCTATACCAGCAAGCACATTCAAAAGGGTTGTTTTACCTGCTCCACTTGCTCCCATAATACCTATGAGGCGGCCAGGACCTTCTGAAATATTAACATCTCTTAGTCCGATGCCTCCATTAGGAAACCTGAACTCAATGCCTACGGCATTAAATGATATGTTATGTGTCTTAAACCCTGATAAAAAATGACTAATTAAATCACTGTAGTAAAGTCCAATGCCCTTCGGGGTTTTTATGGTGCTTCCATGCGAAAATAGATAAACATGCTTGGGCTTCATGATGAATCCGTTAAGCACAATTTCATCCTTCCCGACATACTTTACGAAATACATTTCCACACTTTTTACTTGCATGAAAATTATTTCTCCATTAATATCAGCAAATAGCTGCTTCTTGCTTGTAGTTAAAATTACATCCTCTTCGCTATTTTTATCATTTACAGCAAGGATATCGTCGAAATTTAATTCATCACTTAACTCTTGTAGTACGAAACTCTCAATAAGCCGAAATTCATCTCGAATGATATTAAATACCGTAGACACAGTATCAATAATTTCCATTCGTTGGGAGGTGAAGTTCCGATCAGAGCCTACAAGTTCTAAAAGCTTAATGAGTACAACAACTTTCTGCTTTTGAGTTAGCGTCTTGTTTATTTTCTTACAAATTGCTAGTGTTTTAACGGAGTCCTTTACGGAAGTTAACTTCTTGCCCTTGTTTTTGACCTCACCACTTTTTTCTTCAGCTTGCTGTGTACCATACCCCACAGATTTATCATATAACTCTAAGTATTCATTTATAGAGTCTTGATCAAGCTCCTGCTCGAAAAAATTAATGACAAAATTACGCTCTGTTTCCGTTACGCCACCATCTTGCTTTGTAATTATGGCAAATAGCTGGGTAAGGGCTTTAAGAATTTCTTCACTCATAAAAAACCGCTATAAGCATTAAAAATGCTATTAAATTACTTGATATCAGATAGTTACAATTAATACTGTTTCTTCTTTATTACTGATTAATAGGTCTTAAATTCGAATGGAATTTCAACCAATTCTGAAAATTCTTCACCTGCTTCTTCCATATCTTCATCATCTTCATGATAGTACCAAGAGATCGAAATATTTGGTATTTCTTCTAATTTTGATAAAATATCCAATATTAATTTAGAAGAGGCTGTATTAAAATATTCGAGCTTAAATACAAATTCTGTATTTTCATTTGGAATGCCAATATAATTTTCAATCCAATCCAAAATAGGCTCGTAAAACTCTGCTGAATCCTCAGGAAGTGATCTTCCAGATATTTCAAATATCCCATTCTTTTTATCTAGTAATATCTTAGGAGTATCTTCGGTACCTTCTAAGTTTATAATTTCCATTTCCATATTTAAAAGTTTTTAAAGTTTAAATTAATTTAAGCGCAGTACAGACGTTTGTAATGAGAAAAATGAAAATTCTTCATTTAATTGCTCAAACTCATATTCCAAAGGCTGTCCGGATTTACGCGCCATATCAACAAAACCTAAACCTGCACCTCCCTTATCAGAAATATGGGTGCTTTTAATGATATCCTTATACAAGGCTTTGAGTCCATCTTTATCTAGTCCATTGATTTGATCTAGCTTATCTCTTAGGTTTTGGACGTTCTCGTTCTTGACAGGATTTCCAGAGGTAACAATATACTTATTCTCTGCTTTACCTATCATAAAAATGGCAGATGGCTTAGTGCTATCTTCATCTGTGTCATCACAGTGTTTAACAATATTTTGCAGACATTCTACCATTACATTAAATACTTTTCTCTTTGTATTAGATTCTTCACCGAACGAATCTAAGTTTCTTTCCGCCATTGATAAGACGGATTTTGTGATTTCTTGCGTAAACTCGCCCTCGTAAATCAAAATGAGATTTTTTTCGAGCATCGTTTTATGCAAGTCATAAATATAACTCATAGGTTTACAATTAATTAATTATGAATTTTTAATATATTTAATTATTCATTCACTAACATTATTAAAATCGGATGCCAATTAGTAGTACATCATCCGTTTGCTTTTGATCTCCTTTCCATGCTTCCCACTCTTCTAAAAATTTTTCATAAGCCTGTTCCATATTTAAATGTTTATTATTATTGATCAACTCACGCAATCTTTTTGAACCAAATTTTCTATTATCAGGTCCTCCAAATTGATCCGGAAATCCATCTGAACAAAAGTAAATGGCATCTCCCTCATGGTACTTTATGGTATGATTGGTGAAGTTGGTTTGGTTTTTAAACAACCCCCCACCTATTGGGAATTTGTTTCCTTTTATTTCTTCTAATTCTCCATTATTAATATAAAATAATGAACGATGGGCCCCAGCATATTCAATTGTATTCTCATCAAGACAAATTTTACAGAGTGCCAAATCCATACCATCTTTCATTTTTGTGTCTTCTTGGTCCTGTTTGAGGGTTGATGTAACACTGGCATCTAATTCATCTAAAATAGTACCTGGGTTTGAAATTTTACGACTACGTACAATGTCGTTAAGTAAAAAATACCCAATAAGCGAAATTAGTGCACCCGGAACACCATGGCCTGTACAATCCACCGCGGCAATATAAATGGTATTCCCCACCTGAATAAACCAAGGAAAATCACCACTAACTACATCTCGTGCCTTATACAAGATGAATGAATCAGGTAATACTTGCTTTATAAATTTATTACTAGGTAAAATTGCTCCCTGTATTCTTTTAGCATAATTTATGCTTTCTGTAATTTTCTTATTTTTAGCCTGAATTTCAAGTTCGATGGCTTTTCTGGTTGTAATATCATGTGACACTAGTAAGATTGATTCAATCTTATCCTCTTCATTGTATTCTGGAATGCCATTAACTTGCATCACCCGCTTACCCAATTCTGACGAAAAGTCCATTTCTAAGGATACCTTATCTTGGCTATCAATTATAGCGTTTAATATTTCAAACCATTTTTCTGTTACTTCTATAGATAGGTTTGTGTCTGAAATGGCTCTGTTCAAAAAATGATCAGGCGTATTGCCTGTATATGATTCAATTACAGGATTTATGTAATAAATCATACCATCTTTATTCATTCGCGTGATCAAGTCAGGCGAATTTTCGGATAGAGCTTGCATTTGGGAGCGCATTCGTTCTTCTTTTTCTGCACGTCTTCTTTCTGTAATGTCGATGGAGTTTACCAGAATCCCTTGAATGGCAGCATCAGCAAGTAAGTTTGTGCCTTTTGCCTCTAGCCAAATGGTATCGCCATCTTTTCGTTTATACTCAAACTGAATAGTAATGGCTTCTTCAGGTTGCTCCAATAAACTTGCAAACATGGTTTCTACAGCCTCTCGTCCATCTTTGTGGACATGCTTAATGTCTTTTATACCAATTACTTCTTCTTGCGAGTATCCAAGAATTTTCTCTACAGAAGGACTTATATAGCGAACGGTACCATCTTCTTCATAAATGGTGATCACCTCAGATGCATTTTCTAAGAGTAATTGCATTCTTTTTTGAGTACGGTTCACCTCCTCAATTTGGTCTTCTAAGCGCTGATTTGTTCTGCGAAGTTCTTCTTGTGTAGCCTCCATTTCTTCAGCATTTTGCTTAAGTTCTTCTTGCTGAATTTTTAGCTCTTCACCCATCTTTTGTGACTGGGTAAGTAAATTTTTGGTACGCTCATTTACCTTAATATTAAACACGGTACGGGCAGTGATAAGGCTTATTTCTTCTACAAATTTGACTTGGCTTTCATTAAATTTATCAAACCCCGCGAACTCAAGTACGCCGTATACTTCCTCATTAGCAATAAGTGGTGTAATGAGTAAACATGTAGGTCGTTGATCTCCAAGAATTCCCGAAGTAATGGTAATATAGTCTTCTGGGATCTCTGTTCGTAAGATGGTATCCATTTCGACGGCAGCTTGACCAACTAGCCCTTCAGCAAACTTGAAAGAAGCTTCTAAGTACTTCCTTTTATTGTAAGCGTAACTGGCCATCATATCCAATAACTTACTATCTTGTTCATTAACTACATAAAATGCACCTTGAACAGCATTAATTTTATCTGTAACGTAGCTTATTACGGCATTTCCAAGTTCAGCAGCATCATTATGGATTCGCAATATCTCACCAACTTCGGCCATGCCAGTTACAATCCAGTTTCGCTCTTTGTCTCTTTTTTCAGCATCTTGAATGCTATTTCTCATATCAATAAGTGCCACACCAAGTGCATCTTGTTCACTTAAAGGTTTAAATTTTGCATCAAGTTCACCTCTACCAATTTTTCGAGCAAATTCAGCAGTTCTTTTAAGTGCTTGAACTAAAAAGTCCATAGAATGAGCAATTTCACCAATTTCATCATTTGACCTTTTCAATACTTTGTCTGGGAGTATACCTTGGGCCAAAAGTTGTACAGATGTCCGAAGTGAAAGCAATGGAAGTATGAGTACTCTAGAGAAATAAATAGAGATAAGCAAGGCAATAATTACAATTGCAATTCCTGCAATGATTTGCTGAAATAATATACCGTTTATTTCTTCATGTACCTCATCCAAATCAATTTTTACTACTAAACCCCAATTAGCAATAGGTATGTAACGCCAACTTGATAAAGTAGTTATGTTTCTATAGTCTGGTAATCCGATATTTAGCCCATTTTCTTTTTTAAATAACGCGTTTTTAATAGGTATGGCGCTCGGATTATCCTTTGTGACAATATTGGTAAGAATTTCTGAGGAGTCGTACTTGAGTGGACTAATATATCGAATTTCATCTTCAGAATAGGTCATGGCAATTAAGGTCTCACCAGTTTCACCCAAACCTATAGAATTCTCAAGTATCTTGAATATTGGCTCAAGGTTTACCTGTAAAATAAGTACATGCGATGCCAATTTGGAGGCTAGATGAAAGTAAAACTGATCACCTTCTTTGTATACTTTACTTAAATAGGAGCCTGAATTTAATGTTTCAGAAATTGTTATTTTATCTGGGTCGTTATAATTGCTACCAACAGAGTAAAATTGGCTTTCATTTGCCGTATATATTACAAGACCTTCCTGAGTAGTTATTAAAATATTGTTAAAACTTTTAAGGTTTTTTAATGGTGTAAAATAGTCTTCAATTTCTATATTAATTTCCTGCCTTATGCTGTCGATGTTCAGAAGGCTATCTTGTGTGTATGGCAGTTCAGTTAATTTATTGAGGCATCTATTTAGTGGAGATGAGTTGTAAATTAAACCTGTGATGGCTGAATTCTGCTCAAAGTATGATTCAATGTTATTAACTTTTTGATCAGCAATATTGTTTATGTTTTCAATATATTTCTTTTCTACGGTTTTTTTACTAAAATTATAGGAGACATAACTCATTACTAGTAGTGATAGTACTACTATTAATAATACATTTATGGAGGTTTTGGCTCCAATTCCTATGTTTTTGAACCACTTCATTACTTATGCTGTATTCATTTATTGTTCTATTTTAATTAGTTGTGATTTTAAATTTTCACCCATCCAGCTTGTGATCTGTTTAAGCCACTGTTTTTCATAGTTTGAAATATTTTTGAATGTCGCCAGTTCTATAATTCCGAGCAATTCTTCCTTACTCATAATCGGTATTAGTAAGATAGTTGCTGGTGCAGCTGAGCCAAGTCCTGAAAATGCCTTCAAATAGTCACCAGGTACATGATCAATTCTTTTAAAGGTCTCTTGTTTAGCAGCTTGCCCAACTAAACCTTCTCCAAACTCAAAACTAACTTTACGGCTATCCGGTAATGCAAATGCAAAACCTGAAATCAAAGTTACAAATCGCTTATCATCAATAATTTCTTTAATATAAATTGCAGCAATACAAGCTTCTATTTTCATGCTAATATGTGACAAAATCTCATCTAGTTTAATTTGAAATGTGTCTTCAGTGGATAGAATTTTGTTAAATTCCTGGATGGGTTGCTCTAAATCTTGTTGGTCTAACTCATATTCAATTGTTTTTTGATTTGTGTCTTCATTAACTTCCTCCTCTTTTTGTGTTTTTCTTTTAATACTTAATGCTGAGTTTTGACTTTTATTATTAATATATAGTAATATTATAGCAATAAGCCCTGCTAAAAACGTCCCTCCAATTACTATCTTTAGTTTGAATAGTATAGGCTCAATATGATTAAATATGCTTATGTCTATAATATTTAAGCCCAAAATATTATTACCTATTTGATTAAACTGCCAAAAGGAAAGGGCTGTTCCTACAAGAAACAGTATAATCATCAACGTACTTACTATTCGCAATAGCTTCATTTATCCAATATTTGAGTTAATTCAAAGTTTTGATATGCACATGTAATGCATTCAAAAACTCAATAATCTCATTTATGGTAAGAATGTGGTCGATTTTGGTTTGTTCAATGGCAGCGCTGGGCATGGTGTCAATCATACATTCTTTAGGCTCTTGCACTAATGTGATCCCACCATGGTCTTTTATCCGTTTCATTCCCCAGGCCCCATCTTTATTTGCTCCAGAAAGTAAAATTCCGATCAGTTTTTCTTTGAACACATAAGAAGCTGAGTCTAAAGTAATATCGATGGATGGCCTTGAATTCTGATTCATTTCTTCCGTTGACAGTGAGAAGGTATTTCCAAGCTCTATAGCTAAATGATAGTTTGCTGGGGCTAAGTATACTTTTCCAAACTTAATATTTTGCTTATCGTAAGGCTCTTCGATTGGTTTAATGCTCTTTATAGAAAGTGCCTCAACAAACCCATTGCGAACATGCTTTAATCGATGCAAGCACATAATGATAGGAATTTTAAAATCGACCGGCAATGCCGACAAGATCTTAACAATTCCTTGGAAGCTACCTGCGGAGCCACCAATTACAATTGCTTTATATGTCCGATCAAATTTATATTTGGTCATTGCTCAATGGCTTCTTGAGAAATTAATCTTTTATTTTTTTATAAATTTTTTCGTCGTTATTCACAACGATAAACTTACTGGCTATATCACACCAGATTAAGGATTCTTTGGATCCTATAATTAAATAGCTATACTTAAATATACTTTCATGAAGCTTCTTTAAGACCATGTTTTGAAGTTTTTGGTTGAAATAAATCATTACATTACGGCATAATATAAGATCAAATTTGTTAAATACCCCTCCATTTACCAAGTCATGGACTCGGTATGAAACACCTTCAACAAGTGTCGGGTCCATTACAATTTTTTGATTCTCAACAGTATAATAATCTTTTAAATCTTGTTCTCCTTGAAAGCGAATATAGTTTTTTGTGTTAAGGTCCATACTTTTCATGGAATAGACGCCTTTTTTCGCTTTTTCCACTATTGACTTATCGATGTCTGTCGCAATAATTTTTGCTTTATGGAGCATATTCATTTCACGAAGTAAAATGGCCATAGAAAATACCTCTTCACCTGAAGAGCAGCCTGCATGCCAGATGCTTATATTATCATGGTTTAACAAAATATTAGGTATAATATGATCTCTTAGCTCTCTCCAAAAAGAAGGATCACGAAACATTTCTGTTACATTAACGGTTATTTCTGATACAAATTCTTCAAAAAACACGCTATCCTCCTTAATTTTATCTATTAATATAGCAATCGATTTAAATTTGTATAGCTCCAATACCCGCTTTATCCTTCTTTTGAAGGAGGAAATTGCATAGTTAGTAAAATCGTAATCATATTTTTCTTTTACGATTTCGGAGAGTTTTCTGATATCTGAAATTTCTATCTCATACATACTAAAAATGTAGTTAAAATGCCGGGTTTAGTTTAGAATTACCAATAAATCTTAACTAAAAATTTAATTTTCGTTCCAATAAATTATTGCTCATGACAAAATATATCGAAATATATTAGCAAATTACGCCGAAAAAAAATAAAATATCCTAATATGTTTTGCATGTGCTATTTGTTCAAATTTTGTCGATTTGATCTAATTGGGGCCTATGTGCTTTGACCCGAAATAAGCACTTAATTTTGCTAAAGAATATGTATTTTTTGGTCTTATTATTCAAAAAATGAGTAAATTTAGCTAAATATATTCAATATAAATGACAATGATTGCAATTTTTAATTTAAATATTGATATTTGAAGATTATATACAAATAAATGAGATTACATACGTTCATTTGGTATGCCATTTTGTTTTGGATGGTGTTGAGTTCATGTAATGAGCAATCTTTACCTGGTAATCAAAGGCTCAACGGAGAATTTTTAGGTCAACCTGTACCAAATGATAGTGTTCAGTTATTTGGGGAAGGCACTATCAGTACACATTTAGATACACGTGATATAGCTATTTCACCAGATGGTAAGGAAATATTTTATACCTTACGGAATCCAAGCAGAGCTACTTCGTATAGTGTGATTATGCATATGTTTGCAACTGATTCGGGTTGGACGGCACCAAAAATAGCTTCATTTTCTGGAGAGTATGCTGATTTAGAGCCATTCATAGCACCAGGAGGTAATCGATTGTATTTTGTATCGAATAGGCCAAAAGACACACAGGACTCCATTTCAGATTGGGATATTTGGTTTGTTACTAAGCAAGGCGGCCGGTGGCAAAATCCTACAAATGTTGGGCAGCCAATCAATACAGATCAAGATGAGTTTTACCCCTCTGTGGCCTTAAACGGGAATTTATATTTTACAACTACACGTAGTAATGGTATAGGTAAAGAAGATATATTTTGTGCACCATTTAAGGATGGAGAATTTGGGCAACCTCTACCATTAGATTTAACCATAAATTCTACTGGATTTGAGTACAATGCATATATTGCTCCTGATGAGTCCTACCTGATTTTTGGGGGTTATGGGCGTAAAGGTGGGCTCGGAGGAGGCGATTTGTATATTAGTTTAAAGGAAGATGGCGTATGGCAATCTGCTGTGGCATTGCCAAAAGGAATGAACTCAAGTGCATTAGACTACTCACCTTTTGTTAGTCCGGATGGTAAATATTTGTTTTTTACAAGTAATCGAATCTACAAAAAAGATCCTGATGTGCCTTGGAATACAAAAAGTTACCTTGATATGTTAACTGGTCCGCAAAATGGTTTACAAAGTATTTATTGGGTCGCTATAGATGACTACCTAAAAGTGTTGAAAAAAAATTGAGTTTATTGTAACCTCATTGAAACTAATACGTATATATATGTGAGTAATGGAAATTTTTGTATGGTAAAGATATACTTATATTTATTGCTGGTAGTTCCTGTTGCCCTATGGGCACAGTTAAAGAAACAGTTGGTTGTAAACTCAGGCGTTGGTGTGGAGCAAATGCATTTTACATTGTCTGCGCCGTCAGGTACCTGTATTTTACGGCCTACGCATCACCCTACGCCTATTACAGTTTATGGTGTGAATCAGCAAAAACCGCCCCACACTTCACATGTAGAGGGCAGCTTTCAAGAAGTACTTATAAAACTAATGGGGCAGGAGCGTGAGGGATTTGGGCAGGCAATCTCTTGGGGTATGTTTGAAAAAGAGCAAGATCAGCAGCAGCTTTGGAAGGTCTTCTTTACGAAGCATGATCCATTTTATCTTACTTTAAATTATGGAGTTGGTGAGGCGAAGGTAGATTTGTCAGGTGCGCAGGTTCAACGTTTGAAAATGAAGACAGGTAGTGCCGATGTAGTCATTGGTTATTTGACGGAGGAGTCCAATCAACTTGAGATGGATACTTTTTATGTGAAAGTAGACATGGGTACTTTGAACATTCATCGATTAAACTTGGCTAAGGCAAAAGAAATAATTGCTGACGTAGGGTTTGGGAATGTACAGCTTGATTTGAGCGATCGCTGCATGGTGAAAAGCAAGGTAACAGCAAGTGTTGGTGCAGGTAAAATGAAGGTTATTATGCCTGATCAAAGCCAACCGACCATTATTTATATGCGGGATTCTCCATTATGCCATATTAAATTACCCCATAATTATAAGGCTATTGATAAAAACGTATTTACCAATAGCAGCTATCAAAAAAATGCTGAAAACCTCCTCATATTCGATATTGATGTTGCTATGGGGAATGTGATTTTCGTGGGTGGGGATTGATTTTTCGTCAAAATTTTCAATATATTTTGCAAAATATATTGAAAATCACCTAAAAAGTTACTTGCAAAGTCAGATAAAAGCTTCGGCCATCTGCAGGAATAATGCCTGGCCCTGGATACCCAGCAGCACGTCTGGTGAAATACATTCGATCCGCTAAATTTTGTATGGTGCCTTCTATTTTGAGCCATTTATAGGTGTAAGCTGCGCTTAGGTCCATCACCGTGTAGGATGGAATAATTCCCTCTACAGCTGTGGCTGTATAGCTTGCGTTGGTGGCATCACTAAAATGCTCACCTACATAATTAAATTGATAAGATGCTGTCCAATTTTTGATCGTGGCGTTAATGCCCGTTCGTATATTTACAGGTGGCACTAATTCTACTTGATGGCCTTCTACGGCAGATTCTTGCGCTTTATAATAAACGCCATTTATATAAGAAGCATTTAAAAAATAAGAAAAGGCTATATCTGTCTGTTTTTCAAATAGTTTAGACCAATGAAATTCCCCTGAAAATTCCATTCCCATCAGGTTGGCATGGGCCACATTTGTTCGTAAGCGATAGGTACGATATCCGTAAAAGGGATCTATTTCTGAGGTCAACATGGCACCAATACGGTTTCTATAATTAAGGTTAAATAGACTAAGATCACCTTGAATCAATTCGCCCAAACTTCCCCTTATTCCAATATCAGCATTAAACCCTCGCTCATCTTGCAAATTAGGGTCCACTTTTAGGTTCGGATTTGCAATACGCATATCATTAAAGTTAATGGCCCGATAATTTTGTGAGAAATTGGCATATAACTCTAGTTTGTCACTCATTCGGTAACTTGTGCCCATACCTGCTAGTAGAATATTTCTACTTCTCCCGATTGTTTCATAAATCGTAGAGTCCAACAAAATATTGCCAGCTAGGTCCTTATTAATTTGCCGGTAATAGCCATCTGCGTTGGTGTTTATGTATTCAAAGCGTAATCCAGGCGTAATACTCCATCGATCCGTAATGGCAACAATATTCTCACAAAATAACGCTAAATTCCTACTTGGAAATTGGTAATCGGAGCCACTGAGCTTTTCAATAGATAAATATTTAAAGCTTGGACCATCACCATCATCACCTTCTCCTTGCATTTTATGAGTATGGCCCTCATAATAGCGCATGCCTCCTAAAAATGTAAAATACTGCTTGCCAACCGTATAATGTTTTAAAAAACGCGTTTCGGCCCCCCAATTTCTGTAAGTGTCCATCAGTAAATCACGGTTCTCCATGTGGTCTGGGCGATTAATCTGAGTTAAATTACCTAGCGCATTACGTTTACCCAAAAGCCCAAACATTCGGTGATTTAACTTTGTTGTTGGATTCAAGTTATAAGTAAAGTGGACAGAGGCTAAGTTCCAAGTTACCTCAAACCAGTTACGCGTTCGTAGTGATTGCCTTGGATTTTGTTTAAATTGTTGATCGGTAAGGCCTCCTGCCTGTTGGCTAAGGTACTCCATGTGCGTGTATTCTGCTTTCATGGATAGCCTCTCATTCCACTTGTAATTGGCAGAAGCAAATAGATTATGTTGTTGAAAATCAGAATTTTGCCTCCATCCCTTGCCTGCTTTATATTGGTAAAATGAATAATAGTTGACCTTTTTTACTTGGCCTCCCACACTCGTAAATGAGTTTAAAAATCCAAATGAACCTCCTGTTAACCTGCTCGTTACTTGGATAGGTTTATTGCCCATTCCATTTTTAAACTTAAAGTTAAGTAATCCCCCAAATTGTGTACCATACTGCAGTGAGGCGGCTCCTCGTACCACCTCTACTCGGTCGATAGCCTCCAACGGTGGTGTATAATAACTCTCTGGGTAACCGAGTGCATCAGCGCTGATATCGTATCCATTTTGCCGGGTATTGAAATTCGAACTTCTATTTGGGCTTAATCCACGCCCTCCAATGCCTAGTTGAAGACCAGCCCCGTCACTTTCCCAGATGTGCAGCCCCGGTATTTTGGAAAATGTTTGACGCGGGTTATTGGTAGCTAAGTTGGCGGTAAGTTTATTTAGGTGAATAACCTCAGATTTTTTAGATTCGTACAACGCAAAGCCAACTACAGACTCTAAATTGTGCTTTTCTTCAGCCTGTGCTTGTACTTCCACCTCATCTAAAATCTTTTTTAGCGGTAGTAATGTTATCTTAATTTGTCTACTCGTATCGGACCAATATTGCGTAATCTGCTGCGTTTGGTAGCCTGTTTTAAAAAATACAATAGAATATGTGCCTGCCTGAGGGAGTTTTAAGGTGAACTTACCGTTTTTGTCTGAAGTTGATTTTAGGGCAGTATTATTAATGAAAATATTGGCATCGGAGAGCCTTTTTTGGTTCGCATCATAAATGATACCACTGATCTTTACTTGCCCTATGCAGGTGAAGCAAAATAATAAATTTAGCCATATGATCGAACTAATTCTCATAGACGTTATATTTTGTAATCCATTGATTGTGAGGTGTATTACTGTTTATCAGTGCGAGGTCAATCCCCTCTTTTACAAATCTTCTAGAACCTTTTCCATTTAACGAAACATAGGCATCAACGGTAATTACAGGCTCTATTCCCTTGTTTTTATATTCCTTTTTTAAGAATTGTGCAAATTGTAAGATCATATCAGGCTGTGTAGCCATCATTTTTTCTTGATGTGGTGTTAAATAATTGACATTACAAACCTCCTCTTGCAATGCTGGATTAATAGCATCATGTACTTTAAATTGTACCATACCTGCTTTTTCCATTAGCATCACCCTCCATGAAAATCGGTAGCCTCGTTCATTCCAATACAGATTGCCCTCTTGCCATAAGTATCGAAAAGGAAGAATGATTTGTACTAAAAAAAAGACTAAAAAGAAAGCTTGCAGTACATAAGGTTTGATTGGTTGTGTATTAAAAGTGATGTTTGGTATAGCTTGTAGATGTTTTAGCACCCAGCCCAGTTTATTTTTCAGCTGATCTCCACTAAAAAATATCAGCGTAGAAAGTATCATTATATAAGGAAACATGCCAATTTGAAACAACATGGCCGTCAGTAAATGAAAAATAATGACAGCTACGTAGGCCCAAGTTCGAGTACGTTTAATTAGTAAAAAAATAGGGATTAATAAGTCGTAAAAAGCTCCCGCCCAGCTAAATGCAAAAGCGGCCATTGGGTATTTAAAAAGCGTGCCAATAATGGGCAGATCAACCCTAGAAGGCAGCCAAATTTTAAGAGGCATGGCTTCAAACAACCAATGCGGATTAATTTTGGCCAGTCCAGCAAAAAAATAGACCATACCAAGCTGTAATCTGATAACACCAACCATCCATCTTGGTAAGGAAGGCCTATAAATTTTAGGGAATAGTTTTAGATCAAGCGAGTATTGACAGTGAGCTGGTAACCAAATGAGTATAAAGGCAATAATGGATACAAAATAGTAATGATTTAAATAATTGGCTTTATCAATAAGCTCAATATAAGTGAAAATACTAAAAAATAGCGCACAACTGAGGCGGTAAAACAAACCAACGGCAATGCCAATAGCGGCTAATATCATCACCACAAATAAGACATACATGCCCCAGCCAGGTAGTGGTTTCACCCAATCAAAAAATGGGAAAAAAATTGTAGGCTCAATATATAATTGGTGTATCCAACCGTTGGCCATGAAGCGTAGCAAGCTCACTAGCATAATGAGTCCGAAGCAAACTCTAAACACGATAAGTGGAATAGGAGAGGTGGCTTTATTAATATAAGCAACAACGCGCTTCAACAGTTGTATTTATTTAGATTAAATATAAATTAAGACAAATTTACAAAGTTGGAGCGGTTTTGCAATATGCGGAAGGGATTTTTTTATCAGGAATTTGGTTTTAAAAAAAGCTAGTCAGCACACTGACTAGCTTCATTTCAACAGAATTTAACTATTTAATAAGGTTTTATGTCATCACAATCCTTAAATTTTTCACCTCGAAATGTAACTGAGAACATTCCCCCCGCTATAATTCTTTGAGGTCTTAATACATTTCCTTTTTCCCTAAAACTTTTGATACTTTCAAGTTTCTTCATAATTAATTATTTTTAGATTAGTTATAATTTATTAAATATAGTCATTTTTTGCTAAAGTAAATATACTTTTGTAAAGTAATAGTTTTGCATGAAATTTGCAAAAAACGTTCAAATATTATTTAATAATGAATATATTCTGCAAAATACATTTAATTATGATATGAAAACCCAAACTATTGTTAAATATTATTAATCAAAAACCTTGGGTGATTCATCACCCAAGGCCTCTGACCAATTGATTTACTGCCAACCTCCTCCCAAGGCCTGATAAAGCAAAACCATAGCATTCATTTGCTTCATTTTAATTTCTATTAATTCAAACTTCGACTCCAAGGCATCTCTTTGTGTAAGCAATACTTCCATATAATCTGCCCGAGCCGATTGGAATAAATTATTAGAAATTTTAATTGATTGATGCAAGGCTTTCACCTCTTGCTCCTTATAGGCAAAGCTTTGCTCCAAATTTTGGATGCTATTAAGCTGATTCATAACGTCTGTGTATGCCTTTAATAGGGTACGTTCGTAATCATAAATGGCTTGTAGCTGCTTAGCATTGGCATTCAAATAAGCTGCTTTAATCGCATTCCGGTTGACGAGTGGAGCAACCAGGTCCCCAGCTACCGAAAATAGTAAGGACTCGGGGGTTTTCAAGAGGTATGTGGGGTTAAAAGCTTGATAGCCCATACCGGCAGAAATTCCAATTGAAGGATAAAAACTTGCTTTAGCTACCTTTATATCTAATCGGGCAGCCTGAAGTTCGAGTTCAGCCTGTTGAATATCTGGACGATTAGTTAAAAGTTGCGCAGGAAGCCCAGATTGTACCTCCTGCGGTATTAGTTCAGTAAAAGCCTTCGCATCTCTAGAAATGGGCTGAGGGAATCTACCTACCAAAAAATTAATGCTATTCTCGGTTTCAATAATCCGCTGCTTTATTTCATATTGAAGGCTTTTTGTATTTAGAACTTGTGCCTCAAATCTTTTTACAGCAAGTTCGGTTACACGAGTAGCTTGCTTTTGAAGCTTTACGACCTTCAATGCGTTGCTTTGTATGTCTATATTTTTATTAATAATTTCTAGCTGATTATCAAGTGCTAGTAACTCATAATAGGAGCGAGCGATTTCTCCAATTAAGTGTGTTACCATAAAATTTTTACCTTCAATACTCGCTAGATACCTGGATAAGGCCGCTTTTTTGGCATTACGGAGTTTTTTCCAAATGTCGAGCTCCCAAGAAAGGAAGGCGCCTAGCTTGTAGTCTGGCAGGGGTTCTGGAAATTCATGTTCAGGCTCTATATCTAAATTGGCTTCCACGGCTCCATTTCTGGTATATCTTGGCGTTTTTTCTGCTCCCAACCCTCCATTTATAGTAACAAAAGGCAAATATTCACCTTTCCGTGCGCGCACCTCATTTCGTGAAATGTCGATCTCTTGCATCATGATATTTAATTCTTGATTGTATTTAAGTGCAGTGTCAATCAGGGCTATTAAATTGGGATCTTTAAAAAATTCACGCCAACTCATTTGAGCTGTATTGACAGAATCTTCTACATCTTGAAAGGTGTTGGGCATGGTTTGATGAACCGTTTTTGTTGTTAGAGCAGGTGTTTTACAAGAAAAAATGATACCCGAAAGTAATACAAGTAGTACCAAACTATTCAGCTTATTATTTTGAAACTTTTTGAATAACTTCTTGAGTAAATGTGTTTTTTGACTTTCTTCAACGACCTCTTCAGAAAGCGGCTCTAAATGTTCATCTTTAATGAGTCTTTTGCCCGCTGTCATGCTGCCAAAAATATAATATAAACCAGGTATAATGATTACACCAATGAGCGTGCCCAACAGCATACCACCAAGTGCGGACCCTCCAATCGTTCGATTACCAATTGCTCCTGCCCCGTGGGCCAAAACCAACGGAATAAGTCCGGCAATAAAAGCAAATGATGTCATTAAAATAGGTCTAAAACGCACTTTGGCGCCTTCAATGGCGGCTTCAAGCACACTGGCTCCCTGTCGATGTTTTTGCACCGCAAACTCCACAATTAATACCGCGTTTTTACCCAGCAAGCCGACTAGCATAATTAGGCCGACTTGGGCATAAATATCATTGGCCAATCCTAAAAGTTGCAGTAATAAAAAAGAGCCAAATATACCAATGGGTAAGGATAGGATAACGGCCAAAGGTAAAAGAAAACTTTCGTATTGAGCTGCAAGTACTAAATACACAAAAATGAGTACCACTGTAAATATGAAGAGCGCCTCATTTCCTCTTGCGGCTTCATCATATGATAGCCCCTCCCAGGCTATGTCGTAGCCCCTAGGTAAAGATTCTTTGGCTACTTCACAAATGGCTTTGATAGCATCACCACTTGTATATCCAGGTGCAGGTAGTCCTCTAATAGCAGCAGAATTATACAAATTGTAACGCGTAATTTCATTAGGCCCCTGCGATTTTTTTATTTTCATAAAAGAGGAATAAGATACCATTTCTCCCTTTTCATTTTTCACAAAAAGATTTTGGAGATCTGATGGATACCTTCGGTACTCTGGTGCAGCTTGAGTATATACTTTAAAAAATCGACCAAAACGTATAAAACCTTGTTCGTAAGTACTTCCAATTAATATATTTAAATTTTCCATCGCTTTAGCAATCGAAACGCCTTTCTGCATGGCCTTTTTATTATCAATTTTTAACTCATATTGGGGGTAATTGGCCGCAAAAAATGTAAATAAACCTGTGATTTCTTTACGTTGTCGCAATGCCTCCATAAATTCATTATTAATCTTTTCGAATTCATGGTAATCAGTGGAAGTTGTTTTGTCAAGTAGGCGCAAAGAGAACCCACCAGAAGACCCAAAACCAGGAACAGCAGGTGGTTCAAAAAATTCTATGATTGCTCCTAGATCTTTGGATTCTTCTTCCAATTCTTCCATTATTTCATGAACAGAATGTGATCTTTCTGACCAATTTTTCAGATTTATAAGACAGGTACCCGCGTTTGAACCACGTCCTTCTGTCATAATTTCATATCCGGCTAAGGCAGATACGGATTCTACGCCTTCTATTTCTTCACAAATTTGTTGGAGCTCATGGGATATCTTGTTGGTTCGTTCTAAAGTAGCTCCTGGGGGTGTTTGGATGATTGCATAGATGGTCCCTTGATCT
>JAUIFR010000019.1 GCA_030430325.1 Bacteroidia bacterium
GTAAGCCTTGCGCAACTGGCGGTTGATTAGCCTCATCACTTAGCTGCACCTTTAAGATGAACTTATCTGATACCTCGGCGCCCTCATCATCCTGAGCTATTACATGTATCCAATACGTCCCAACTGCCTCCACCGGTGGTTCACTGCTAAATTCACCGTTATTAAATACTAACCAATCTGGTAATGGCTCATCTTCGCTCAGGTATGCCGTGAAAACTAATTCATCTCCATCTGGATCTTCAAAATGAGTCGTAATATCTACCTGCCAGAGCTGTTTGGTCCAGGCAAGCTGGTCCGGGATTTCTTCTAGAAGTACTGGGGGTTTGTTGGGAACTACTGTTATAACAAATTCATCCATAACAGAGCCATCAACCCCGTCTTCAGCAGTAACTTGGACGGTATACTGCCCTGCATCATCAATTCCAGGGGTTCCAGAGAATATTCCTTGCTCAAAATTCAACCAATTTGGTAAATTTTGTTCATTATTTAGTGTGGATGAGTATGTTAAAAGGTCATTATTTGGGTCCATGAAATAAGACTTGATATCAAACTCAAAATATACTTCTCGTTCCAAAAATTGATTCGGGATAGGTGATACTAATTTTGGTGCAAAATCTTCATAAATCTGAATTAAAAATTCATCAGTAACAAACTCCCCTTTGCCATCCGTAGCACTTACTTTTATGGATAAATCACCAAGATCATCAAAAGCAGGTGTGCCTGAAAATACTCCATTTTCAAATAGCAGCCAAGCAGGTAGCGGGCTATCATCCATTTGAAGTGCTTCAAGTATAATGTCATCTTCATCCGGATCATTGAAATGATCTGTAATAGTTAATTCAAACAATTGATCAATCTTAATCACCTGATCTTCAGTGTTAATTACTAGTTCTACTGGATTATTTTTAATGACTGTCAATACAAATTCATCGGTAGCTTGACCACCTTTACCATCATCTGCCGATACTACAATACTATATTCGCCTATATCTTCAAACTGTGGAGTCCCATTAAATATTCCATCATTAAAGTTTAACCAGTCTGGTAGCGGCGATTCATCGGCTAACTGCGCTGTGAATGTGAGTGGGTCGTTTCCTGGGTCTTCGAAATGCCAATTGACATTTAAAATAAAATGCTCAAGCTCTGTAATTTGCCTATTATCTATTGATTCATCAAAAACTGGAGGTAAATTTAGCTCCACAACTTCAATTGGGCCTAGAAAGGATAAAAAATAATCTGGAAAATTCGAATTATCTATTTCACATATTTAGGTACCTTCATGATATACCATTAATTGGTTTACATCAGTCATAGCAACTGAAACAGGTTGGTAATCTAAGAACCATGAATAAATATTATCTTCCAAACCTGCGTCCACATCTATGGTGATCAATACACTTTCGCCTTGCCAATAATAGTATTCAGCATACCCGTAAATTGGTGCCTGTGGCCCATAAATATAACTATCTATGTTTAATATTTGCAAATCCTCAAATGTAAGAGAATTGTTCCCACAATTAAAAAGTTCCAATTGCATGTGATTTGATAAATCAGGCAATTCTGTTAAGTTATTCCAACTACAATCTAATACTTCTAACTTTAAAAGTTGATCTAAATTGGGTAACATTGATAGTTCATTAAATGAACAATTTAATACTCTTAGTTCTGAATTACTCAAGCTTGAAAATTCTGATATCAAATTACTGCTAAGTGAAAGTATTTGTAAATCTTGAAGCATAGATATATCAGGTACTTCAGTAATGACGTTATCATCAAGATATAATTCTTCTAGTTTTATGTTATTTGATAATTCAGGAAATTCAGTAGTATTATTAAATGAAATATTAATTTTTAATAATTCTACATTATTAGAAAAATCAGGTGATTCACTTAATTCACAAAATGTGCATTCAAACTCCTTTAGATTAGTATTATTAGATAGGTTTGGTAAATTTGTAAGAGGGGTACTAAAAAAAACCAACGTTTCAAGTTTAACCAATTTAGTGAGGTCTGGTGGGTCAATTGCTTGTGCGAATGTATTTATAATGAAAGTTTTTAAATTAATAAAAAATTCAACTCCAATTAGGTTCTCTATCGCTAATTCTGTTTGAATTATAATCTCTTCCACAAAACCCGCCTCAGCAATAATTAATCGATCATCTATATTAATCGTAGCAGGATAAGTCTCCTTCAAATAATTTAAAAACACTGGGTCCGGAATCTCCGCCGTAGTGGCCTCTATCTCCAATACAAATTCATCTGCCACCTCTCCCCCATTCCCATCATCAGCCATCACTTTTATTGTAAGCATTTCTACATCCATATAACTTGGTGTTCCCGTAAACGTACGACTAGGTCCATCAAAATCCAACCACTGAGGTAAAGGACTATCATCTGCTAATGTCGCTGAATACGTTAATGGATCTAAATCTGGATCGGTAAAGGTATTTTCTGGAAAGGTGAAATTGTATAAATCTCCTTCTGGCGTTTGTTGATTCTGTATGGGAATATTAACCTCTGGTGCTTGATTGGCTAACCCAGGGCTTGTAAAAAATAGTATAAATCCTATACACCAGTAATAGTTACGTAAATTCTTTTTCCTTTCCATAGTTTTAATTAATTAAAAATCAGTACCAATAAATTATCATATGAAATATAACAATGAATATTTCATATAAATATATATCAAAAGAATTAAAAATCATCCTCTATTCACATATTCATTAAAAGTAAATGAATATTTTCATCGTATTTTGCCAATTTTATTCATTTATTTAATAAGAGCCTCAATTAGAACACTACTATTTATGTTTATTCACATTACTATACCTACTTTACACACTCCGTAATTTGAGTAATTTCATTGCTCGTTAATATTCGCTTGGGAATGCGCAATACTTGGGCGTCTGAATAAATAAATGAAAAGTAATTCCTCCTTTTCTTAATCTTCTTAAAGTTACTTAATTGAATTTTTGATTCATCTGACCCACTTCGCAACCACAAAGCGTGATCATTTACGGTGACTTCTACTTGCTCCTTATTAAATAAAGAACGTCGTAGTAACATCCACAAAAATGGCTTTAACATAAAGTAGGTGCCATAACCTATACAGAACCCTGAATAGGCTAATGTAAATTGATCGTAATTTTTAATATAAAAGTCTACCCCGATCAATATGAGGAGTGGCCCGCCAATCATCCGGGCAATGTTTTTCCAAACACGGTCGGCAAGGTAATAGTCTGTTAGAAACATCCTCACCTTTTCTTTTCGATAAATACTGGTCATAAAAATAAGCTTTTGTTTATCTAGGTACCTATTTATACCATGGCATAAGCAAATGTTACCCTCAAAAGTTCATTTTTTTTAAAATAATATTGATAATATTAGTAATACCATATTACTTCTATTTTTTATATTACTTTGATGTTTATAATTTATTAACAACTTAAGTTATATTACTCATTGTAAGTCTTCAGTGAACCAGCAAGCTGGTTTTATTCAATTTTTTAATTTAGCGTTATGAAAATACTTTTAACTTCCATTGGCACAAGGGGTGATATGGAGCCTTTCTTAGCCATCGGTGAAATCCTCAAAGAAAAAGGGCATGAAATCATTTGCTTGATGCCAGAGCAATTTAGGAATCTCGTGGAGGATTCAGGCTTTGAGTTTGCTTCTTTAGGGCATGAATTTATCGAGATGCTAGACAGCCCAGCTGGCAAAACAGCCATGGGTGGAGGGAAATTTGGCCTAAAAAAAATGAGGGCCTACCTCAAGCTTATAGCTCTGCAAAAATCAATTAATAAGAAGATGGTTTTAAAGCAAGAGGCTGTTATCAATGAACTTCAGCCAGATAAAATTGTACATAATGGAAAAACCATCTATCCTGTGGTTTGGGGCATATCAAACCCAGGAAAAAGAATTCTGATCAGTCCTGTACCCTATTTACATTATGTAAAGGACCATGCTCATGTGGCTTTTAATAAAAATTACGGACCAATCATCAATAAACTCACCTATAAACTTGCCAATTATGGACTAGTAAAGACCATATCTGGCTCTGTGAAGTGGTTATCTACACATCAAAAGTTAAAAACTAGAGCTATTAATAAAGCCTTATTTGATAATGAGACGATCTATACCATTTCACCAGCGCTTTTTAAGCGACCTGATTATTGGAGTGAAAACTTGCAGGTGCTCGGCTATCATGAAAGGGCCAAAACTACTAATTGGAAGCCAAGTGAAACGCTAGAAGCTTTTTTGAAACAACACCCAAAATTAGTTTTAGTCACATTTGGGAGCATGATCAATACTAATCCACCGCAGAAAACTAAAATTATACTTGAAATTTTAGAGCGAAATAAGATTCCTGCCATAATCAACTCGGCATCTGGGGGACTCGTAAAGCCAACTACATTTAATACTGACTTATTCTATTTTGTAGAACGCATTCCTTATGACTGGATCTGTCCAAAATTATACGCCGTAGTCCATCATGGTGGATCAGGCACAACGCATACAGCCATTAAATACAGTTGCGCCTCCCTCATTATACCCCACATCATTGACCAATATGTTTGGAATAAAATAGTGTATAAAAAAGGAGTTGGGCCGTTAGGCATGGATATTAGCAAAATTAATCGTAGACGATTAGAGCCTATCATCCTTGATTTATTGACCAATCAAACCTATAAAAATAAGGCAGAGGAATTAAGTCAAGAAATGAGAAATGAATCGTACAGGGAGTTGATTTATCAACGAATTATAAGCTAATTTTAATTGAATATATGCTTTTGTAAGCTACCGTATCATGTGATTTTCATCTAATTTGAACAAAATTGGCAAATTACATGCAAAATAAAGTGGCTATCTGCTAAAACACCCAACCGAATCCTGGCGCAGGTTTTCCAAACCTGTGCCTTAACGCATCACTTTGTACTCTATCAAGATAAAATAACGGAAAAATACAATAGAATAGGTCTTTTACTCATAATAATTGGAGGAAACCAAGATTTTAATCTTGGGTAAATACAATTTAATGGATGGCTATGGAAATACGGTCATAGAGGTTGCTAGCTATAACTTTTGACGAAGATTTAGGTTTTGCTTTTTTCATTGAATGTTTATTTGCAACTTTTTATTCCGAGGCCATAATTGACTTTTAATGGCTCGGAATGAACCGGCAAGCTAATATTTGACATTATAATAAATTTTTCCGTGCCGGTTTCAAACGATGAAATCAGTATGTCTAATTCTAAATTTGTTATTATTATTTAGCTTACTGATTCACTGCAAACCATTGAAAATAATAGAGTCCTTGCAGTAAAAGTGGCAACAAAAATCTTTTGTCAAAATAATGCTTCAGCCCGCAAGGCCACCCCGCCCCTCGCTATTCTGACGGGCCACCGCGTTATAGCAAATCTTTATGTAAATGCAATTTTCATACGTTTAAGAAACTACTTAAACCAGAATATGAGGTTAAGCTAATAACAAATTTCTGGCGCAGGTTCCCCGAACCTGTGCCCATGTGGTGCTTATCTAATTTGAACAAAATTAGCAAATTTACTTCAGTAAAACTATAAATTTTAAAGGCCTTCAGTGAACCAGCAAGCTGGTTTCATGCAAAGCATTGTTGGTTTTTATTTGAACTCTAGCCAAGATTTATTATTCTAAGGCACAGGTTCGGGGAACCTGCGCCAGGACATCATTAGTAGTTAAAATCATACAACTCACCCTAAAACCGAATATTCAACTTCGAAAAATAATACGCTCCTCCAAAACCCATTTGAACGGCATCCCAAAGCCCACCCGTTTCAGTGTCTGTGTCTTGAGCGGTAGGATATACATTAAAAATATTGGCTCCACCCACATACAGCGATATATTTTTCGAAAAGGCATAGCCCACACTCATGTCGGTCACCACTTTGGGTTCATAAATGTCATCGGTTGCGTTAAAGTCTTCAATCACGACCTTACCAAAACGTATGAAACTCAGATTGGCCTTAAATTTATTGAACCCATAATTTAAGGTAAAATTGATTTTGCTATTGGGTGCAGAGGCTAATAAAAACTTTTGCTCCCTGGGGCCAAAGTAAATATCTTCTTTCCCCTCCAAAGCAGGGCTTGTTTTGACCTCACCAAGGGTCATTTGATTAAAATTACCTGCCAGTGAAGCATAAAGCGTGTGCTGCAAATAACTTTTTGACCAACCCAGCACGATATCCAAACCCATCGTCTCAGTATCTAATGCATTGGTAAAAAATTGAGCGGCACTGACGCCTATTTTTTGGAGATCTTCACCAATATCAGGGTCAGTATCTTCAAAAGAACCTGTGAGTACGATTCGATCCTGAATGGCCACATAATATCCATCTACAGTAGCAGAGAAATCACCAAATTGTGCTGTAAAGCCAAGGCTCGCATTCGTAGCTGTTTCTTCTTTGAGCTCTGGAATACCTAAAGCACGAGTTAACGGACTATTGTTTTTAGCCACAATCTTGTCGATGGCCACACCATTGATAAAATCAGTGTAGGTGGTATTAAAGTAATATTGTACTAGTGAAGGTGCTCTAAAACCTGTACTTACGGCACCTCGTAGGGCAAATCCATCAACAACGGCCAACCGAGAGGCTAATTTACCATTCCAAGTATCACCAAAATCACTGTAGCTCTCGTACCTAAGCGTCGCACCCACCATAAACCGCTTCGAAATATCAAATTCAGTATCGAGGTAGGCACCAAGGTTGGTTCGGTACTCGTCAAGCTCATTGCCTGGCTGAAACCCCGGAAATCCTTGAGAACCTGCTGCACGACCGAGTTTGTCAAAAGTTACGATCTGATCATTAATCAGCGTATCGATTAGCCCATAATTTCGGTAGCTACCTTCCTCACCAGCAAAAATACTGTAATTATCAATGCGATACTCTGCACCGTAGGCAATATTTATACCTGCAAGCACCTGATCAAAGTACTTACTAAAATAAATACCTGTAGTGTTTTGTTGTAAACTAAACCCACCTGCGTCAAAGCGAGTAGGAGATTTCTCCAAAAGTGACGCATTCAGCGTATTTTCAATAATATAATTGAATTGATTGGCACCATAACTATTGCTAATATCGATCTCCCAACCCCTATTTTGCGTTTTGAATCCAACAGTTACGGCATTATCGGTCACGTTCGAAGTAATGAGTGGATTAAAGCCATTTGGGTATATTTCAGGGATGTTTCGGTCGCTGTCTGCCGTACGCGTCCAAGCATAAGAGTCGGTATTTCTAAAATTAAAACCAACCGTGCTATAGAGGCTGCTATTTTCACCAATGGGTAAGGCTGCATTAAGGTAGGCCGCAAAATTCTGTGCGGCTGCATTACCATATTTTTCCCGATAAATTTCAAATTTATCTGGATCGGTCGGTCGATTGGTAAAATCACTGCTCAAATAGTCAAGCGTAAAGTTAGCAAAGCCATCCTTGCCTAATTTAATTCCATAATTTCCACTTAAATTGATTGTTTGCCCATCAAGGCGCGTATCTTGCTCTTGCACATCAAATTCACTTGGAGGGTTCGCATTAAATGCCCCCATGCTTACATTACCCGTAAATTCCTCGGTACTATTTTTCAAGACAATATTGATCACACCAGCGATAGCATCAGACCCGTACTGTGCACTGGCGCCATCTCGCAGGATTTCGATACGCTCAATGGCCGCGGCCGGAATGGTATTTAGATCCGTGCCCGTATTTCCTCGGCCACGGGAGCCAAAGATGTTCACCATTGAAGATTGATGGCGACGCTTACCATTAATGAGTACTAACGTTTGGTCAGGGCCCAGCCCACGCAACGTAGCCGGCTCAATATGGTCTGCCCCATCCGCACCAGACTGCTTATTGGCATTAAATGATGGTGCTACATACTGCAAAATGGTGTTAATATCCAGCTGTCCATTTTGGGTTTTAATTTGTTCAAGTTCAATGATATCTATGGGTACAGGTGTTTCAGTAGCCGTACGATTACGGCTCCTGGTACCCACAATTTGGATCTCATGCAGCGTAACACCGGCATCAAGTGTAATATTCAGCTCACCTTGATCTCCAGGCACAATTTCCTTCGTACCATACCCTACGTAGCGCACAAGGACTTTGGCATCCTTGCTGCTCAGTTCAAGTTTATAGCGACCATCCACATCGGTGATGGTGCCATTGTTCGTACCCTTTTCTTGAATAGCCGCACCAATCAGAGGTACACTATCTTGATCATAAATGATTCCGGTAATGGTATGTTGTGCCATGGCTACATAGGAGCCACAGACAAATAAAAGACTTAAAAATATCTTATTCATGCGTTAAAAAAGTTTGAAAATTTGAAAGCAATTTAGTAAAAAATATGAAATAGCCGTGAGCTTTCAATAAATTATTGACTGGCAGGCAATTAAAAGCAAAATTCCATTTAATGAATATTTTTTAGATTAATTTTAAATAAATATATTTCACATATATAAATTTTAATATATTTGATATTTTTTATTTCAATTCATGGTAATAATAGTAAGCAAATAAGAAATAAGTTACATTAAATATTATCTGACAAACATTATCCAATTTATTAAATGCTTATAACTGACTATAAACGTTTAAAAAAATGAATAATTGAGGTATGCTATTCTTTTATAAACCTCAGTGAGTTACCGTTTTCCATTGTTAAAAAATACAGCCCTTTATGCATGTCTTGTAAATCAAGTATTGTATCTACTGAGATTGTACCCTTTATTATTGGATGACCAAAAGAACTATAAATGATATAATTCGTTGCCTTTGTAACTCCAGAAATTTTTAGATAATCACTTGCAGGATTAGGATAAATCATTACTGATTTACTCAACCTATTATAAATAGTTGATAAAATCGGCGCTGACTCAAAAATTTTAAGTATAAAATAATCATTTAAGCCAATTGACGTATAATTTTTATTTTCTTCAGTAGGATCAAGATCTATGCTCCCTCTATGAACACCCGCTACATATATTTCAAAACCATTTGTAATTCTATTCACTGCAATTGCCCCTCCTTCAGATGATTCGTCTCCTCCAATGTGTTGCACCCAAACAAAGTCACCATTTGAGTCTAATTTTAGTAAAAAAGAATCCCTACTCCCCTTAACTATTAAATTATTAGTTTCAATACCAGGGTTAAAATCAATAGTATCATCAAATGCTCCAGTTACATAAACATTACCCAAAATATCAGTAGCAATGTTCTCCCCTGCATTATGAGAGCTTTCACCACCAAACTGCCTTACCCAAACGAATTCACCATCCGAGTTCAATTTTAGTATAAAAATATCTGGAGAATATGTATTTGTTAGGTTAACTACTGCTGGCCCAGGATCAAAATCAGCATTTTGAATGAAATAACCAGTCGCTAATACATTGTTGTTTTTATCAACCGTAATTTTATTTAATATATCAGAATGCTCACCTCCAATTTGTTTTGCCCAGACAAAATCGCCATCTGTAGTTAATTTTAAGATATAAGAATCTACTCCATTAGATGTTAGATTATATTCTTCCGGGCCTGGGTCAAAATCAACTGTACTTTCAAGTCGACCCGCTACATATACATTGTTATTTTGGTCCGTTGAAATGGATTCGCCTCGTGTAAACCCCTTTCCACCCGACATGTTTTTTGCCCAAATGAAATTACCATTATGATCAAGTTTTAAGACAAATATGCCGCTATTATTTAAGAAGAAAGTATCCGGACCCGGGTCAAAATCAACTGTACCTGTATAATGCCCAGTTACATAAATATTCTCATTCAAATCTAAGGCTATTGATCTACCAGAATCATATCCTTCACTTCCAATTTGTTTTACCCAAATTAATTCCCCATCTGAACTTAATTTTAAAATAAATAAATCTTGCTCAGCTCCTGCAGTTAAATTTGAAACACCAGAATTAGGATCAAAATCAACAGTCTCATTGAAATAGCCTGTCACATAAATATTCCCTCTGCTATCGATAGCATGTGAGAATCCAACATCAAAACTTGAACCGCCTATTGTTTTTACCCATATTAAATCACCGTTTGAACTTAATTTCTGAATGAAAATATCATCTTTACTTGAAGTTCTATTTTCAACTACCTCACTTGGGTCAAAATCAACTGTTTCATTATAATAACCAGTAATAATTACATTATGTGCATGATCTACAGCCACTTTTCTGGGAGATTCAAAATAAGTACCCCCAAACGAAAATCCCCATTCAAAATTTGGGTCTACAGCATAAAGCGCGCCACTTAGTATAATGCCAATTAAAAAATTAATATAGTTTAAGTTCATAAATTGCATGTATTTAGCATATAATTAAATTAAAAAGAAATAATAACCAATTCCAACAAAAATGATCATATTAATATAGTCACATTAAACTATGCTCTAGTTATATGATGAAACTTCACTGACGCCATCAAGCCAGCGCATGCAGATATAGCTAACATGATAAATACGTGCTGATGCCCCACAATACCAGGCGAAGCATCTAATAAATAGCCCATGATTGGGCCAACAAAAATGTCAGGTGTATAACCTACCACAGAAATCACACCTACAGCTGTACCAGTTACTGCTAGCGGAATTTGACCCTCTTGCATGACAGCAAAATAGAGGGCACGAACAGCGTAGGTCCCAGTGGCAGTAACCGTTAATGATAATATAAAAATGATGAGCCCGACTGATTGGATCAAGCCTGTGGCAAAAAGTAAAGCACCACCTAGCATAAGTAAAAAACCAATAGTCATCCAAGTTGAAGAGCACGCCCGATGGGCTAAAAACCCAGTGGCCACACAGGCAATCGGACGTAAGTAGAGTTGGAAGGCACCCACTTTTGCGGCATCTACTTCACTTAAACTCATAATTTCAGCCGCATAAAGCGAAAAAATATCGGTAAGCTTATAACCTACATAGGCGCACAGTACGATCATCATCAATAGCCAAACCGAGCGGGTTTGGATAACGGTTCTAAAGTTTTGAAGTGGCGAGTGAGTCGTTTTGTTAGCCGTATGATCCTTTTGAATGAAAAAATACACGAGCACACCAATAAACACCACCATAAAGGATGAAAACAAGATTACATAGCGAAACGCAGCCCTGCGATCCACTAAGCTCGCAGCTGAAAGTTGATCCGGTATAAAAAGAGCGAAAATATACACGCCCGCTGCGCCAATCGATGCCGCCACTAGCCCCCTACCCCCTTCTAACAAACCAAATGCTCGGGTTTGGTTCTGCACTCCTCCCCACACTCTGGTGGCCTTGATCATGGCACCCCAAAATAAAAAAATGGTCGTAAATCCCCAATAACCAAATAGGATCTTCATCATCGTAAAGGAAGGAAATGTGGCCATATAGGCACCTCCCAGACCTGTGGCCACCAGTGCGATGGCCATGAGTTCATTGGGAGCATATTTATCAGCAATGGCACCTCCGTATAAATAAGAAACCAAGGCGACGACACCATAAATACTAAAGCAAATACCGAGCTGGAGGTTATTCAACTCAAATACAGCTAAAAATGTAGGGCGAAAGATACGTGCTAACACAAATGGCAAAATGAAAATAGACTCTCCTGCCAATATGAGCAAGGTGATTTGGTAAATTTTTTGAGATAAGTTTTGATTGAGCATGGGCCATTTTTGAGCCTAAGCTACGCAATTTATTTGATATCGTTGTATTGTAGTGGTTTAGAACTGTTATTGAGGTTTTATTACTTTTTTGAATGATTTTAGCTAAATATATTCAAAATAATTAATAATTAAGATTTAACCTCATCTCTACCTGCGTGATCGACTTTTTGAGATTCTGCTTTTCAAGGAAATGAAGCATTGCATTAAAATTGCTATCCACATTGATGATTGAAATTGGTCCTGAGAGGCTATTTTGTAAATGATGCAACAACGTGCTTCCAATCAGTTGATTTCTAAATTGCTTCTTTACTGCTATTTGCATGATCCTATTGGCTTTTTTATTAAAAACGACATAGCCACAGAGTTGAGCCTCTAAATAGGCAATGAAACAAAACGCATCGGTCCCTAAATTGACCATCGTCTCCTTGGTATTTTGCCAAGTAGGTGTGATTTCTCCAAATGCACCTAGTTCTTTAAAGTTTTCAGGTTCGGTCTGTTCAATTATGATGCTTCATTAATTTTTGTTACTAAAAGATCCCCTTTGAAGCAACTTAAATTTCTAATAGGCTCGAAACCAACCTTTTCGTATGTCTTAATGGCTGGTATATTGGTTGAGATGACTTCCAAAACCACTTCCTCAAAGGAATGAGAAGTCAATTTGGGTTTAATAAAATTATACATTCTTTTGGTAAGCCCTTGGCCCCTTGCAGCTGGGATCACACCTGTTCCTGCATTATAAGCTATTCGTTTGTTACCAAATTTTCGATCACCGTGTAATATGAAGCCTACCAACTCTCCATCTCTAAACGCACCGATCGAAATCGCTTTGTTGATGCTTTCTGAATACAGTTTCGTTTCAAGCTGATTGAGACTCAATGCTAGTGGTATGAGATAATCAGAAAAAGCTAAATTAAAGCATGCTGCTAATTCATGCAAGCTAATTTCCGATAGTGTTTTAAATTTAATCATCTACAATAGTCCAAAACATTATTTTCAATAAAATTAGCAAAATTTGATTAAAATTAAATCGCCTCGTTAGTCTAACCCATTATGTATTTTCTAAGTTTACCACACAAAATTTAAACTCGAACTGAGGCAATATACAACCTGTAATATTTCAATTAAATGCTCTCAAACGACAATAAACATTAAAAAATGGATGAATAATGCAGATTAATACTAAAAACTTCTAACAAATTTAATTTCAGCCCAAATAATTTTATTTTACAACAATCTTATTATTAAATACATCCAAAAAATATTTATTTCTAACTACTTTGTATGGTATTGAATCAAATGCCTCATTTTCATAATCATCCCAATATGTCTCTTTAAAATGACACCTAGTTGAATATAGGGTATCCGAAGCTATTATAACTTCTTCAAAATCATATATCCCATCACTCTGTGCAAGTACCATTTTACTTTGAGAAATACCATCATTACTAACGATACTGACATTAAAATAGTCTATTCCAGCTGCAGCAGAAGGACATTCATACGTTTTGTAAAAAACGAAATAACCTTGCTTTGTTGTCCTTTTCCCATAAACTGAATAACAAGTGTGAAGTACATGTTCTTCTATTGGCTTCGTAACTCCCCAAAAAAAATAATTATATTCCTCTAGTTCATAAGCCTCCATTTTGGATAAATTAATTCGTTTTGGCAATTCCCGTATTGAAGCAAAATATTGTTTTCTAAATTTTTCTGGATTTTTATGAAATGCCTCTAAATTCTTGATCGTTTTTACGTTTTCCTTTTCAATATTATTTAGCAAATTATTAACACTACTATACCTTGCGTTATACCAGTCAAATTTGGAGAAATATTCTCGCAAGTCTTTAGCATTAAATTTATAGCCATGATATGCAAAGATCGAATTTCGCATTAATCTCAAGGTCTCTAAATCATATTTTAAGTACTTCAAGCTATCAATCTTTTTATTTCGTAAGATATCAAAATCTAAATCTTGACTTAAAATAGGTGGAGTACAACCAATAATGCCTAACACTAATATTATAATTCTCATTCGGTTGATATTCAATTACAATTGTTACGCTTACATTCTTTTTTCAAAGCTTTTGATGATCAAATTTCCGACTCTAAAAAACACTTATTTTTATTTATTTTCATCAAATCAATCAAAAAAAGATACCCATTCATACTATTAATTCTACCTTTCAAAGAAGGTATTTTTCACAATATGATCACAAAATTAACTGTGTAAAATTAGCTAAAAAATATTGATTAAATTTACCAAACAAAAATAAACCTAGTAAACCTATGACCAATAACCACATAAACTATATAGAACTTTATACTAATGATATACCAGCTGTAAAGAACTTTTACACTCAAGCATTTCAATGGGAATTTACGGATTATGGCCCTAGTTACACCGCTTTTTCGAAGAGTGGTTTGGAAGGCGGGTTCGAATTGACAAATACTAAAATCACCAATGGTGCACTTGTAGTGCTTTACCACAACAACTTAGAACATATTAAACAAAAAGTAATCGAATGCAACGGCACGATCACACGTGATATTTTTTCTTTCCCAGGCGGGCGTAGGTTTCAATTTTTGGACCCAACAGGCAATGAGCTCGCCGTTTGGTCAGACCAATAAAATTGGGTGATTTTTATTCATAGTTATATTGTTTTGATTCATAGTTATCGAGATTTTTCATTATTTATTTTTTAACTGCTCAATCTTTTTTTCTATAAAACTTTGGTGTTTCTTTATTTCCGTATTTATTAGCTTAATAATTTCGCTTTCGTCTAATTGCGCTCCATAAGGTTTTTCAATTGATACACCAGCCGTATTCATCACTCTATACTTGGAATATTCAAAGAAGAAGCTTATATTAGATTTATAATTAAATGCCTGAAAACCAAGCTGATTAAATGCCAGATAATGAAATAGTATATTGATTGAATTTGTACTATCACTTATATTTTTTCGACTACTTAAAATTGCATCATTTTTTGAATTATGGCTTGCATTATTATTAACCAGAACATGGAATGTGTTTTTGACATAGAACTTTTCAAACCTTTCACCTTTGTCAATAAATTTACTTATCAATTCAGATATCGAATCATCGAAGAGTGATAAAATTGCCTCCTTGTTTCTAGAATTTTCTTTTGGTTGAGCAACTGTTTTTAATCTTTGCTCCAATAAGGCAATTTCTTTGTCTAAATCATCTGGCTCTTCAATTCTTTCTCCTTTTGCTCCTTTAATCATTATCTCTAATGAATTATTCAAATTTTTAGAAATATATTCGACAAAAGGTTCTATTAGTCCAGCATCTGCTTGTCGAAGTACTGTAAAATAGTTTTCTTTATCATTTGTTTTTATTATAACAGGAGGGTAACCAAATTGCATTAATATGAAATTCATAAGTATTCTTGCGGTTCTGCCATTCCCATCATCAAATGGATGAATTCGTATGTACCTGTAGTGAAACTCCGTAGCAAGAAATATTGGGTTTATATCTTTTTCCTCCATTTTGTTCCTATACCAATTAATCAAATCATTCATCATCGCAGGCGTTTCTTCTGGAGTTGCAAACCTAAAAATCTCACCTGTTTTAGTTCTGACATGATTTGGTGTTGTTTTATACGTGCCAACATTTACTCTTTTTTTTGTTGGTTGTCCTTCTGGTGTAATAGCGTCAACTTCGTAAGGTTCTTTTAAAATTAATTTGTGTAGTTCTCTAATAAAATTTTCAGTTAGGTATCTCTTTTGACTTACTATTTCCATTACCCATTTAATAGCTTCATCATGGCCCGTAATTTCAAAATGGTCTTTTAAAGGTTTTCCCTGAGCTGTTACTCCAAATAATATCAAGGCCTTCGTTTCACCATATGTAAGCGTATTACCTTCCAAATTATTCGAGTGATAATTCCAATCTATTCTAAACTTTTGCATGATCCTTAGTTCATCCTCTTTTTTTAAGGGACGAAGAGAATCAAGTTCGCTTTTGAGTTTAATAGATTTTTCAACGTTTGTCATGTTATATTACTTTTCAATTAACTACCCTAGCCCAACTTATATGAGCATGTAACATTTCCTCCTGCACAACTAAAATCAAAAGATATCAATTTATTTTCAATAAATTTCATAAAATTAACAGCCGTAGCTGCAAATTTCATACCTGAAATGGTATTTTATTTACAGAATTATAGCGTTGTAACTCATCTAACAAATTTACTAAAGATCGATAAACTCTATCATTAATTGAATAAAATTAGCTCATTATATTCAAAATATTTCATTTATTCATTTTATTAAATGCTTATAAACGAATATACACGTTTATAAAAATGGATAATGATATAACATAGGTTCAAATTTAAGCTATCTTACATTCTCTTGGTAAATGTTAATTTCTTACAGGTTAAGTAAGTAATATCTCCTTTGAGAGTAAGAAGGCATGTTCGTTGAGTAAATACAGCAGTGCCTTATCACGGCTTATTTTGTGAACCTTCGCATGATCAAATTCATCTGGCATGATGACATAAAACTTTTTAGCCGCCTATAAGCCAAAATAAAATCCACATCATAAAATTTATCATTATGATGCCTTTTTTAAGTAATTCCACACCGTATAAATCCATAAAAGTCAATAAAATATAAAAAAAATCAAATTTTAACTGTAATTTATGTTTACATTTTACCCCGTAATGACATATATATTATGAATAACATCTAATTATTATAGACTAATTAAGAAACAAATAAATACACAACTATGAATAAAAGAAATACAAGCTTAATCAAGCATGCCCTTTTGATAGCTTTCCTTTGCTTCACTTCATTCATTTCAAACGCACAAATGGTAGCCCTACAAAAAGCTATAGGAAGTAAATCCGGCGAATATTCAGGCAATATCGTTGATATAGATGGTGACTATGCGGTAGTAGCATCTTATTTTGGTAAAGATGAAATGAACAATAAAGTAGGGAAAATTGACATTTATCATCTTGAAGATGATACTTGGGAACTAGACGCATCTTTTTTTAACCCAAGTGGAGATGCATCAGCACAATGTGCCAGCGGGCATAACAGTGTGGCAATTTCAGGCACCACGATTGTGGTTGGTTCACTAATGGAAGCCGGTATTGGAGCTATCTATATATTTGATAAGATGGGAGATATATGGACAAATACAATCGTATTTTCACCCGGAGCAACGCACTTTGGTCGCGCAGTGGCTATTTATGAGAACACCATTGTTGTAGGTACAAAGGACAAACTTGCTTACGTATATGAAAAGCAAGGTCAGAACTGGATAAAAAAATCAACACTTAAACCAAGTGATATGGATTTAGAATATACATCAAGCCCCTCTTATGCTTCGACACTAGCCATTGATCAAGATATCATATTAGTAGGTGATTATGATGCAAACCTTATTCAAGAGCAAGATGGTAACCCAACTACGAACAAAAATGGTACAGTTTACCGGTATATCAACCCCACTCCAGGGAGTTGGCCAGCACAAGAATTAACCGAGACAAGCTTAATAAAGCATATCGAAAAGTTAAATTTTTCAGAAAAATTTGGTCATTCGATTGATATTGAGGGTGATCGTTGCCTAATTGGCGTATCCAACTTAATGCCTGCCTGGAAAGGAGGCGCTTATTTGTACAAAAATATGATGAATGAGCCTGAATTGGAACATTTATTTGAACCTTGGTACCTGCCTATTAGGCAAAATATGGGTACAAGCGTATCTATGTCTGGCAACAAAGTGTTGATCGGAGCATCTACATTTTCGTTTGGTGATGATCCTATTTTTGATCGATATGGAGCAGTATATTTCTATGAGCAAGACAATGAGGGTGTATGGCATGAGCAGTTTATTACAGACCATGATGGACAACATAACGATTACTTCGGTGAGAGCGTAGCTATCTCAGGAGATCGTGCCCTCATTGGAGCATACGGAGATGATGATAACGGGACCAATAGCGGCTCAGCATTTTTTCTTGGCGAGCAAGATCTTTGTAACGCAAGCGGCAATACAAACTCGGCTTGGCTAGGGCGATTCACGTTAGGTAAAAACCCAGATAACAGAATCAGGTATATATCTGGCAATAATGGTGGTTATGGAGACTTTAGAGACCAGTTTAATATGATATTGGAGCGAAAATGTGGATACAATGTAACGATCACACCGGATGGTAGCGCCAATAGAATAAGTGGCTACTATGGTGTATGGATTGATTTCGATAAAGATGGTGTATACGAAAATAACGAGAAAGTATATACTGATGCCAACTCTGATGGTATTTCTGACGGGAACTTTTTCATTCCTGAAAATGCCATAACAGGCCAAACAGCCATGCGCGTTATATTTAGTGCAAGCCAAGTACCATCTGGATGTGGCGCTATTCAATCTGGTGAAGCTGAGGATTACTTAGTGGTTATCGCCAATGAAAATATAGAAGAATTGCCTGAGCCAGACTTCGACTATAATATTTTACCGATTATCGTGCCTGGTGAAGAAATGGCCATAACACCAAATTTACTATCAGGTAGTGGCTCACATCATGTACAATTTGATTTTACGGATAATGTGGAGGGGGCAATCTATATTGAAGTAATTGATGCCATAGATGGTAGCAATGTTTACAGCATAGCTACTGAAACTCGAAGCGGAATGCAACTTGAAGTGCCACTTACCTTTAAGAAATCTGGTATGTATATTGTAAATGCTCGAACACAAACGGGAACTCTTCAAAGTAGAGTGGTAGTACAGTAAAATACTAAATTAAGGGCTTTTAATAAAACCTTTTTCTTAGCGTAGGTTTTATAAATCTGCGCTTTTTTTATTTTTAAATTCAATTAACAATCCTGGCGCAGGTTCCCCGAACCTGTGCCCATGTGATGCTCTCTGATTAGAACAAAATCGGTAAATTTACCTCAGTAAAATTATTAATTTCAAAGGCCTTCAGTAAACCAGCAAGCTGGTTTCTTGCAAAAAATATAGTTAGGTTTTACGTTTATTTTTATACATAATAATTGTTCTAAGGCACAGGTTCGGGGAACCTGCGCCAGCACATAATTTAATATATTTGGCTAATTTCGTTCAAATTATTACAAAATAATGCGGGGATTATCAAAAATCATATAGATTGACCTCGACACCAAGCCCAAAGTAAAATAATTTATAATCTAACTGATACGATCCAGGTACTAAATCTGGAAAGTAATTGGACGCATCAAAATAATATCGACGCCTCAAGGCCTCAATGACGATACGTACATCATTTACTGGTGCCACCTTTAGACGTATTCCATAGCTTATGGACCTAGCTCCTTGATTAAAACTACGGTTCATATGTACTAAATCAACATCTTTGTAGGTATACTCATCAAATAATTTATCTACCGATTGATAATGGAATTTATTTAATTGTACGAAAGGCCCAATATATAATTGTTTAACCAATTTTATATCATATCCCAACCCAAAACCATAGTGTACTTTTTGGTCCGGAAAAAACCCCAGGCTGCTTTTCGTTCCATTTTGATACGAATGGCGACTTTGAATATGCCGCATTCGAACACCCATCTGAATGTACTCTGCCCCTCCATTAATGTATAGATTTAGGCCTTTGAATGATATGCCAACATCTAAATCTAGTCGAGCACACCCGGCTATCTTTGAATTATACGAAATGTGCGCCTGCTGATCATTATCAAATTGTAAATCGGCATGACCGCTTCCCGTGTTAATATGAGCACCAAAAAAGACCTTAAATGGACGTGGTAGTGTATATTCTTCCATATCAACGCGCTGCTCTACAGGTATAATCTTTGTTGAACTTTGCACTTGAGGCTGCCCATTACCTGGATTGATAATCACAAGCTCAAATGGCCTAGTAAGGCTAGGCTCATTAATTGTAAAGGATTCAAATTTGTGTTTGCTATTTTTAAATTCAAACGGTGGCCCATCATCCGTGAAATTTTTATTATTATTTCGGTCTACATAAAACTGAAAACTTGTTGAAGTGATTGCTTTTATGACAGTAATGTGAATAATCGGCTTTGGCTGTGTTTGTTCTAAGTACCATAATATGGCTGAGTATTTTTCTTGCTGCGAGGGTAACTTAAGTGTATAAGTTTCTTGCTTTATCCGGCCGCCAAATTTCTCACGCAATAGTTCTGTACTAACAGAGGCATCTGATAATTCAACAATAACAAATTTCAAATCAGATGTATCCTTCCTAGTTTGCCTTTCGATGGAATTCATTACATTCATATACCAGTCACCATATTGATTCAAATCAATGATACCATTCATTTTCCCGGAAGGCACAGGGCGTTGTCCTTTCGCATGAACGACTAACAATAGGCAACTAATTGCTGTTACAAATTTTACAATGCGCATGGTTTTAAGCTTTAATTAAATAAGTTGTATTAAAAATGCTCGAACGATTCTGCTTTAGGTATGCATTACTTTATGTACAAATCTATTACTTTTGTTAACATTAATTATGTAAAAATTTTTCCTAAGTAAACTTTAGTAATTGGTTCCATTTGGGTTGATAAAGTACATTTTGCTACTTTTTGTTTTATCCATAATGTATTTATACTTGGTTTTCATCATTTAGTCTTAAATCTATATCATGATCAAACCCGCTCACACCACCCGATACAATAAACTTCATCACCTCCGAGGAAGCTGCATCAATTGGATAAACATGCTCGGCTGGTACAATAATTAAATTACCAGAAAAATTGTAGGCATGTGGCAGGTATACTGCCACTTTACCTGTTAAATTTAGTTTAGAAAGATCATCGGCAGTAATAAAACCTAGGCGCTGATAATCCAACTGCTTGCTCATCGTAACGAGTACGGCCTGATTAAACCTTTTTTTATCCCCTACAAAGGAGGCTAACAAATCTCGAATGGCCGTATAAATAATATTGGCCAGTGGTACTTTCTTCAGAAAATTTTCCAATAAATCAAAAAATGGCTTTACCACCAAGGTTTTACCCAGGTAGCCAATCAGCGTAATGATGACCACCACATTGACAATACCCAGACCCGGCACACCCAAATCAAGAAGATCATCAGTCCAAATGATAGCCTTAGCTATAATATAAACTGTAATAACCAAAGGTGCAATGAAAGCAAGCCCACTCAAAAAGTAGGTAAAAAGTTTCTTTTTCATGAATATCTATGGTTTAAGGCACATGATTCATATTTAATTTTAGGTAAGAAAATATCGTGCCATACTAGCCCATAAATTTACATAGAAATCCATTTTTTTCAATAAAATACTATATACAGTTGAGCTATATTGAAGTGATGAAATTACCAATGGAAGAAGTTAATCCATATTGTACTAAAAAAAATTCTTCAGATAATAAGCTAAATTCATCTGAAATGGTCCTTATTTTAAATGAAATTAGCCTATTTTGTTCATTATTTATTGTTATGCAATTTTTTCCAACATTTTTCAGAATAATGCCTCGAATTATTAATCAATTATGTGGATCATACAAGGCAATCTTTTTGTTCATTTTTTATCCATCCAATTTCTACTAATTTTGCTTCGAAATAGACATTTCATGACAAAAGAAAAAAAAAACATATTGCTCATCATTCCCAATATAGGTTTTGGAGGTGCACAGCGCTCCTTTATAAATTTATATCATCTACTAAAAGACCATTATCAGGTATATTTAGTGGCATTTAATTTAGATGCAGAAATTCCAGAAATGCCGCGAGACATCTTCTTGTCACTTGAAGTGCCTGAAGGAAACAGCTTATTGAATAAAGTCGTTTTATTTTTTAGGCGGATCAAAAAGCTTAAAAAAATCAAACGTCAATTGAAGGTTTTTGCCTCGATCAGTTTTATGGAAGGCGCCAATTATGTTAATATTTTATCTAGAGAGCATGATAGCGTCATCATTAGTATTCGTGGAAGTGAACGTGAAAGTATCAAAAAAAATTATGATAACTGGTTGGGAATGGTTCGACGTAAGTTTTTTATTCCCATTTTATACAATAAAGCTGATAAGATTGTAGGTGTTAGTGGTGGTATTCAGCATGAACTGGTGAATTATTTTTCGGTCGAAAGGCCATTTGCCTTGATTCCAAACTATATAAATGCACATGGGATTGCCCAGCAAGCCGCTCAAGACATTCCTGCAACATATCAGCCCATATTTGAACGGCCTGTTATCATAAGTGTTGGTCGATTGGCCCTTCAAAAGCGGGTAGATCACCTAATCGAGGTATATGCACGGGTTAAAAAAGAATTTCCCACTGCAAAACTAGTGCTGGTTGGAGATGGAGAATTACATGATGAGCTTGTCCAGCAATGCATTGAATTAGGTCTAAAACACTATACTTTTAAAGAAGAAAAAACACATTCACTTGATCTTGATGTCTATTTTTTAGGTTATCAGAAAAACCCAGCTCCCTATGTTAGAAATGCTAAAGTCTTTACCTTAACATCTGATTTTGAAGGATTTCCAAATGCATTATTTGAAGCACTTGCATGTAATGTACCCTGTCTAACGGTAGATTGCCCTTATGGTCCTCGAGAAATACTCGATATTCCACTACTGGAGCAAGTAAATTATCCCGTGAAGAAGCATAATGGCATATTGCTACCGCTCTTTGATGGCTCTTCGGATGTTTATGAGATTTGGAAAGAGCAAATCATCAAACAACTAAATAACGGACTTGGTTTTAATCAAAAAGAGTTAGAAGATAGCTTAGAACGCTTTTCTAAGCCCCGTATTAAGCAACGATGGATTGAGACGATTGGTTAATTTTTAAATTAAATTGCATGTTTTTAGCAAATTTCATTCAAATAATAGGTTATCTAAAAAAAACTCCTGCTTTCATTTATGCAACACCAAAAATTTTGAATAATTTGAATAATTAGATTATATTTATTAATTACACAAATATTTGTTATTTATATAACTTTGAATTATATAGTTTCAACTTAATATATGTGTAATTATTTATTAGATCATATTTAATACAAACAAGAGGCCTGCAGTTTTCCATTGCCAGCATCCATTACAGTTACAAATTGATCTTGATCCGGTAATTCATAACTTGCCACTGGACCTGTAAAGTTTGGGGATTTAAATGATTCTTTCGTCCAACTTTTACCACCATCCAAGCTCCTAAGTCCAAAGCTTTCTACTTGAATCGCTGTAGCAGAAGTAAGTACTACGAAAATGTGCTTGCCCATTATTTTAAAATAACTTGGGAGGTGATTTCCAACATTAACTTTAGAGATTGTTTTAAATTGTTCAGAATTACTTTTTTCTAGAAACAAAAGTTCATTTTTATGATGACCAACTGCATATAATTTGCCCTGAAATTGATCAAGGCGAACTGATTTTACATATTTTGGAAATGAAACATTGGATGTTGTTCCATCGGCAATATTGACCTGCACAACAACATCCTTTTGTAATTGGTTGGCCTCTCCCATACACATATACCAAATACATTGATCGCTTATGGCAACTTCTGGGCCTATAGGTAACATCGTGTGCATTGGAAGCCAATTTTTTCCACCATCCTGAGTTTTTTGCCATTGGAAGTGTCCATCATCTTGTTTAAACGTAATAAACCCAATCTGATTACTAATAAAATATAAATCCCTTATAAGGCGATTATCTTCCATCCATATATCCCAGTTATGATCTTTACCTAATTTATAAACTACACTACCTCTGTTCTGGGTGGTAAGCTTAGCTTTTATTGCAAAAGTACCCGCATTTGACTTAAATACACTCACAAATACTCCTTCTCCATAAGTATTTTTTAACCAATGTAATCCGTCATCTGTACTATATATGATCGCCTTAGCCTTATGCTTTAATTGATCTTGTTCATCTCTATAAACATCCAGCTCTTCCCCAAATAAGAAGCCATTATTCTCGTCAATCCAAAGGCTAACCTTTTGGTTAAAATCTTGTTTTTGTATCCCCTCTGTATCTAATATACACCAGGTTCCACCACTTTCTTTACAGCCTTGAAGCATAACATGTATTATTAATATAAATTTAAATATCTTTTTCAAATTAAATCAATCAAAGTAGGTATTTGGACAATGGCCCCATAATTAGCTCGAGTATGGCATCTTTATCCAGATTATTTACATTAAAATAATCTTTATTTTTTTCATAATATTCTTGCACCAATTCTAGTATTTCTTCCCTATTATCAATCGCTTCTCTGATTTGCTCATAAGCAAATAATGGATTTTTAGCATAGACCTTGGCTTGGTCATAACCAACTTGTAATGCCTGCTCTATCCCTTCTTTGCTAAACAAATCCCATGGATCAGGTGTTAGTACGATTTGGACTTTATCCATCACACTTAAGTTTAACACACCCGCACTTTCATAGGCACCCACATGGGACTTAAAAGCAAAGTTTTTAAAAGCATCATTATCCAATTCAAGATAGGGGTCAAATGTTAATCTCACTTCAATTGCCCTTTGCAGATTAATAAGCGCCTTATCAAGCCATTTTTTACCCTGTGGTGATAACTTATCTCTTGTAACATGGGTAAACCGATTTATATATTTATCTCCATAATTCAGGTAATATTCTGGCGGGGACTTTCCTGGATTACGCTCCACAAAGTCAGCGTGCCTTAATTTGTAATAATTCATGGAGCCAATCTTATCATACATAGGTGTTGGTGGTGTCTTGGGCTCGCCCTGTTCAACATTATTACCCTTATTATCAAACCCATTTTGCATGAATTTCATCAAACCACTTTCCTGCGATTCATTTGAACTATCGGCTATAGTTTGTAATTGAAAGGTATCATTAGAATTGGGGTCTGTATAAGTATTTGTTGATTTGGTTTTGGTTTGTGTACTATATAAAGCATTAGGCTGATTACCATGCTGGCTTTCTTTAGGTTGAAATCCACTCATTATTTCATAAACTTTAAGAATTTATTGTGATGCCCATCACTACGATATTAACTACCTAAAATTAGGACATCTAATATAATAATTATGTCAAATAATCATTTAATTGTTAAGATAAGATTTAGAAAATATACTAAATTATGATGATGATTATATAGGTTTTAAATGATTGTCAGAGATCATTTTTTGAGTTGATTTTATATTTATCTTTTGGAGAGGTTTCATTTTTGGTTTGCCTTTTATACAAATACCCATCAATTTAAATTTTAACCCTAAACCATCTCATAATCTAACTTTCGAGTGATAAAATTAGGGAAATTAGTATTTTTTATACCTTTATTACCATATATACATTCATTTTATTGAAATATTTTATCAATTTACATAAATATTTTCAAAATTTACTTTAACATTCGGAAATTCAGCTACATCAATTAATAAAATTAACTAAACTTATGCGTATAAATTTAATCCTTTATATCAGCACCTTAATCATTTCATGTGAGGGAAAAGAACCTAACCAAACGGTACATACAAAAGAGCAAATTGAATTAAAAGTAGAGCAGTACCTTGATCAGCGTCCCAATTATTATAAAGATATACAGGGCTGGCAAGCATGTTTGGATTCAGCCATTCAAATTGATCCAAATAATGCTTATTTATGGCAACAAAAAGCTATGCCATATTTTAAAACTAGAAAGTATAGTCTTGGAATGAAATACCTCCAAAAGGCTGTAGAACTTAACCCAGATCGATACCTTTCTTATCAGGCATTTATCAAGTGTATTTTTGTAAAAGATTATCAAGATGCCATTGAAGATTTTAATATACTTTTAAAGACTGACCCGAACGGAACGGTTCAAGATCATCCCTATTATTTTTACATAGGACTATGCCACCTTCAATTAGATCAGTTCGAATCAGCAAAATCTATGCTTTATAAAAGTATTCAAGCACAAATGCAAGAAAATGGTGAAAATTGGGTCCACTTTTTAGATTACTTTTATTTGGGGATTGCTTTTTACGAACTTAAAATATTTGATCTGGCTATCAAACAATTCGATCGAGCACTCAATGAATATCCTGAACTTTCAGATGCACACTATTATAAATCATGTAGTTTATCAAGACAAGGTAAAACACAACAGGCAAAAGAAAGTATGCTCAAAACAAAGCAATACATAAAACAAGGATACACCATTAACGATCAAAATGCCCTTTACGAAAAGTATCCATATCAAATAAGTAAGCGTTGGTTTGGATATTGATAAGATGGTAAACATACAAC
>JAUIFR010000265.1 GCA_030430325.1 Bacteroidia bacterium
AACTTTGTTTGCAATATGCTATCGGTACATGGCAAATAAACAAGATGCAGAAGATATACTCGTCGAGGCCTTTTTAAAGATATTCCAACAAATTAATACCTATAGCAATAAAGGAAGCTTTGTGGGTTGGATGAATAAAATTGTAGTCAATGAATGTTTGATGAAAATTAGAGCAAAGAAAATGACATGGGTAAGTCTAGATAGTCAGGCAGACCAGTTTAATTTGACAGAAAGTCCACTGGATCATTTATCGCATGAGGAATTATTAAATATGATATGCGAACTTCCAGAGGGGTACCGTATTGTATTTAATTTATATGCCATAGAGGGATATTCGCATGCTGAGGTGGCCGAGGTACTTGGTATTTCAGAGAATACATCAAAGTCACAGTTAAGTCGTGCTCGACGTGTACTTCAAGAAAAAATTAAAAAATTACAAATTTACAACCATAATGAACGAACTTTTTGACCAATATTTTAAGGAAAAAATAAGTGAAGCTGAGCTTCAACCCGAATCTCATGTTTGGGAACAAATTGAAAGTAAGCGTCAGTCCAATAAAAAACCCATTTGGCCATTTATGCTTCAGTTAGCAGCAAGCCTATTGCTGATTTTAGGGCTTTCTACTATTTTATATTATTACAAATTCCAGCAACCACCCAAAACACAGGATCTTAATCAATTATTTCAAAAAAATACACAAAATATTATAAAGCATGCTGTTCCTGAGTTTTCTGAACTTAAAAATGGCACGGCTACTCAAAAGCCACCTGAAGATGCTAGTGCAGCAATTAACAAAACGGAATTAAATTTAGCTCACTCCAAAGAAGGAATACCAACCATTGAAAATAATAAGAAAGCAATTGATCAAGCACGTCCAAACTATAAAAGATCATCAACTCCTATTGCTACGCTTGCAAAGAAAAGCATTCCTCGGTTAGTCGATGCTACTGAATGGAATAACAATAAATTACTGGCCAAACAAACTAGGACTACTGATTATAAAAAGGAAATTCCAACTATAAAAGTCTCCTATAAAAGTAGTAGTAAGCCTGAGCCGGTCAGCACTATGGATGAAATGGATCAGCAACAAGACTCCTGGATGGGGATGCTGCGCAACAAAAAAAATGAACTATTTGCCATACACACGCTATTACAAAAAAAACATGAAGATGAATAATTCAATAGAAAATTTAAGCATACTGATTTTATTACTTGTAGGTTTATACTTGCCTAAATATCTTAATGCCAATACATTAACTGATACACTTGTTATAGAGCTTGGCAATGAAGAAAAAATTATCATTCAATTACCATCAAAGCAATCCTTAGGACAACTCAAGCAAATTGATATGAATGCCATACTTGAAGAGCTTACCGAAAACCTCGATGTGCTAGATGAAGTGGATATTGAGCTTGAACAATTACATTTAGAAGATAGCTTTGGACATTGGTTAAAAGGAGATACCATTATTTTTAAGGATTTAGATCATGAGAAACGCATTAAAAAACGCATCGCCATCGAAAAAATCGAAGGCGAAGAGCATGAGATAGAACAGAAAATGAAAGTACTTGAACAGAGACTTAGTGATTTAGATATTGATATAGATTTTGAAAACGAGTTAGAACATGAATATCATATAAAATTGCATCATGAGGTACCTACACCGCCCGAATTGGATATTGATATTGAATGCTTCCATGAAGATTGTGAAGCATCCAAATTACGCACAACACATTATCTAAATCTTGAGCTCGGTTTGAATAATTACTTAGAAAATGGGGCATTTCCTGATCAGGAAGGTCAACTATATGCACTTGACCCCTTAGGCTCAAGATATGTAGCCATTACTTCCACGCTCAAAACACATATCAAGAAGCCCTTCTTCCTTGAGTGGGGAGCTAGTTTTGACTGGTATAATTTCCGGCTTGATAATCACTTTGTTCAATTAAATAAAGGAGATCAATCGGTTGACTTTAATGCACTGCCACCTGATTTTGGTGCTTTGAAAAGCAAGTTAACCAGTTATTATTTGAATGTAAAGCTCATTCCAGTCATTGACTTTAAATATAGAAGTTCAAAAAGATTAGAGGTGCTCGAGCGGCACAAAAAAGAAGGGTTTAGAATAGGCCTAGGACCATATCTTGGTTATAGAATGGGCAGTTATTCAAAATTGGTTTATCACAATGAAGGTAAAAAACAAACAAATAAACAATGGAATAACTTTTTCATGAGCAATTGGCGCTATGGTATTCGATTCCAAATGGGATATCGAGGTGTAGATTTATTTGCTCAATATGACCTTAACCCTCTATTCTTTAACCAAAAAGGACCAAAACTTAATGCCTTTAGTTTTGGCGTTGTAATCTAACTTGCAATAGAAAAGCTGATTACAACTATTCAGATTGGCATAGATTTTGATTATAATAATATATGAAGTTATTTTTTACCATATTGATAATTATATTTGGGAATGTAGCCCAATCAAAATCTGATGACCAGTCTTTCAAAACTTATGAAGGCACGTATTATCATGGATTTGAGCAATCTTATTTTATCTTGGATAATGGGAAAGAAAAGTGGTGGCTTATTGATCAAAGTTGGAATTTAAATAGAAGACTTCAAACAACTGAAAATAGGAAGGTTAAAATTAAATTTCGAGGTACGCTATCTAAACCTGGTAAATTTGGACATATGGGAATGTACACTAGGCAAGTACTAGTTAAAGAATTAATATCCTTTGAACTTGAACCCAGCCAGTAATTAATTGGTCCTCCTCAAAAATAATACTTAAGCAACGCGTAATTTCTTTTCGGCGAAGTAGTTTTTATTTCTCCTGATAATCTGTAAATTCACATCGCATTTTAAAAAAGTACGTGAATTTTATGAATATATTAGTTTGTATTACTTGTGTGCCAGACACCACATCGAAAATTGCTTTTGTTGATAATAACACAAAATTCGATCAATCTGGTGTACAATACATTCTCGGCCCCTATGATAACAATGCCTTATCACGCGCCGTTGAATTGAAAGAAGCTTCAGGAGGAAAGATTAAAGTGCTTCATGTAGGAGGCCCGGAAAACGACCCTGTCATACGTAAAGCGTTAGCAATTGGTGCAGATGAGGCTATCAGGGTGAATGCTCAGCCAAAAGATGCCTATTTTGTCGCAAAGCAAATTGCACATATTGCTCAGCAAGACCAATATGACATGATCTTGATGGGGCGCGAATCCATTGATTATAACGGTGGGCAGGTGCATGGTATGGTAGGCGAGTTATTAGGGATGCCATCTATTAGCCCGGCCATGTTGCTCGAAGTTGAAGGCAATCAGGCTAAGATAGCGCGTGAAATTGAAGGAGGCAAAGAATGGTTATCGGTAGAATTCCCATTTGTTGCTGGTTGTCAAGAACCTATTGCTGAATGGCGTACGCCAAATATGCGTGGAATTATGGCTGCCAAATCAAAGCCGTTCCAAGTAGTAGACCCTGTTGATGTTTCCGAAAAAATCAATAGTGTATCCTTTGAATTACCTGCACAGAAAGCAGGCTGTAAGTTAGTGGATGCAGATCAAGTGGATGAATTAGTAAGGTTGTTAAAAGAAGATGCTAAAGTGCTATAAGTATGAGTAAGATATTAGTTGTTGCAGAAATAGAAGAGCAAGATGTTAAAAAGTCATCGATCGAAGCCATTTGTTATGGTAAACAAATGAACTTAGGTGATGTTGAAGTACTTATTATTGGTCAAGTGGCTGCTGAACATTTGAACCGCCTATCTAATTATGGTGCGCAAAAGGTTTATCAAGTAGCTCATAACGATACTGATTATAGAGATATTCAAACCTATGCCAATATCATTGCCCAGGTTATAAATCAAGCTGGCTCGGATATTGTTCTTATGGCAAAATCATCCTTGACTGATGCAGTTGCAGGGCGAGTTGCTATAAAAGTGGAGGCAGAATTGGTAACAAATGTTGTGGAATTACCACTTTCAACTGACCCTATTAAGATCAAACGAAGTATTTATACCGGTAAAGCCTTTGAGGTAGTTGAACTAACAGGTGCTAAAAAAATCATTACACTGCGTAAAAGTGCCGTGAGTATAGTGGAAAATTCAGGTGCTGGTGATGTAACAATCGAGGCTGTTGAAGCTAATACTCCAGATCAAAAAGTATCTTTTGTAAGTAAAGAAAAGGCAGAAGGTGACATATTACTTCCTGAAGCAGATATTGTGGTATCAGGAGGTAGGGGACTCAAAGGTCCTGAAAATTGGGGAATTGTGGAAGATCTGGCAAAGACCCTTGGTGCAGCTACTGGATGTAGTAAACCTGTATCGGATGAAAACTGGCGACCTCACCATGAGCATGTAGGCCAAACGGGTGTTAAGGTAAGTCCTGACTTGTATATTGCTATTGGTATTTCTGGTGCTATTCAGCATCTTGCAGGAGTGAACTCCTCCAAAACCATATTAGTGATTAATAAGGACCCTGAAGCACCATTTTTTAAAGCGGCAGATTATGGCATAGTAGGTGATGCATTTGAAGTAGTACCTAAACTTACCTCTGCCATTCAGGCAAG
>JAUIFR010000266.1 GCA_030430325.1 Bacteroidia bacterium
CCCTCCAGAGATGCTTTTTTTATGCATAAATTTAAAGACAAGGTGGCCGAATGGTGAAGGCAACGGATTGCAAACCCGTTTTTTGTGAGTTCGAATCTCATCCTTGTCTCTTAAGCCCTAGATTAATCTGGGTACGCTAGGAAGTGTTGAGCAATTTGGCTGGCTCGCCAGACTGTAAATCTGGTCTCAGCAAAACATGTAGGTTCGAGTCCTATCAGGGCAGCTTGTTTATAATTTATCGTTTCTGAATTACTAAAGAGCAGGGAATAAATAACCTCGTGGCAGAGTCCCAAGGAATTCTTTTGATTAAAGTGAAGTTAAATAGAACAAATTGATCAAATTTTAATTAATTTTGCATAATGGAAAAACAAGACATTCGCCAACTGGAGCCAGAGCATTTAGGGCTATGGCTCAAGGAGAAAAACCTACCCGCATTTAGAGCCAAACAAATTAACCAATGGATTTGGCAAAAATCAAGCACCAGCTTTGAGCAAATGACCAATCTATCAAAAGATTTGCGGGATGAATTAAATGATCATTTTAATTTCCGACCGGCGCAGATTGACCAGGTTCAACAAAGCAAGGATGGCACGATTAAGTTTGGCTTCAGGCTGTTTGACGGAAAACTTGTTGAAGGAGTCACCATTCCGTTTAAAGATCGTATTACCGCATGCGTAAGCTCGCAAGTGGGCTGCTCACTCAGTTGCAAATTTTGTGCTACCGGCTATATGGGGCATGGACGCAACCTTAGTGCTGCCGAAATCTATGACCAAGTGGCACTGATGGATGCCTTTGTAAAGAAGGAGTCTGAAAGAGGGCTTACCAATATCGTTTTTATGGGAATGGGAGAGCCACTGCTTAATTATAAGCAAGTAAAACTGGCCACTCACCACATTTGTGGCGTGGAGGGCCTCGATTGGTCACCCAAAAGGATAACATTATCTACGGCAGGCATTAGTAAAATGATTCATAAAATGGCAGAGGAGCAGGTCAAATTTAACTTAGCACTCTCATTGCATGCTGCTAATGATGAAAAACGCAACCAAATCATGCCTATTAATGAAAAAAATAACTTAGCTAGCCTCAAAGAGGCACTGCGCCACTTTTATGATCAAACCAAAAACAAGGTCACATTTGAGTATACGCTCATGCAAAAATTCAATGATTCACTAGAAGATGCAGCTGAACTTGTTGAATTATTGCATGAAGTGCCGAGCAAGCTCAATATCATTGAATATAATCCTATTAGTGCCGGACCATATACCAAAAGTGAAGAGAAGCGATTTAATAGGTTTTGCAATTATCTTGGCCAAAATGGTGTTCAGGTAAATGTTAGAAGGAGTCGGGGCAAAGACATTGACGCCGCTTGTGGACAATTAGCCACAAAAGCCTAATTTTGTGTAACTAATTTGATTTATTGACGTATACTAGTATAATTAATTAATTTAAAATGAGCATCAAAGTTGGTACGAAATGGATTAGCATCGTAATCATTGCTTTATTCTTGGCAGGTTGTAAGGCCAATAAGTTTACCGTCAACCAATCAACAGCCAACTGGCACTATTTAAGTACCAAATCGAAGCTTAAATACGAGGGGGCAGGGAATAAAATCTCAGCCCAAACCTCCTTCCGGATGAAACGTGACAGTGTGCTTTGGATCTCGGTCAGCCCTATTTTCGGCATCGAAGCACTCAGAGCCATGGTGACCAGAGACTCGGTAAAAGTGCTAAATCGTATTTCGAAAGAATACACGGTGTACGATTACCAACAAATCAGTAATATGTTGAATTTTCAGCTTGATTTTACAGCCGTGCAGTCATTATTTCTAGCCAAAATGCCCATCGAATTGAGTAAAAAAGATGATGTGAAGAAGGAGAAAGACCATTACTATGTCCGGCAAGAGAGCGGGCCCTTTGTGATCGAAAACTATTTTGGGAAAGAGGATAAACACCTTACCAAATTAATTCTGGCGATTTCCGGCACTGAAAACCAGCTGGATCTCACCTATGGAGCCTATGAAAAATTGGCTGGAGACCTCACCATTCCTAAAAATGGAGAGGCCACCATTCAATATTTTAAAGATGATGCTCTACAACAAACTAAAATAGCCTTTGAGCATGCTAAGATCCAATTACCTGATGAGCTAAGTTTTCCTTTTAAGGTGCCCAATAATTATAAAGTGAATTAATATTTTGAATATTTTTTGCAGATTACATTCAACTTAACGTTTTAAATGATTATTGATAGGTATCTGTATAGTACTTTGATGTTTTCTATTATGGAAAAGTCTTATTTTAGTAACCTTCGCATCTTGATTATTTTCAGTTAAAGTATTGCCACCAGCATTATAATTTTTATCTACCCCCTGGGAGTTTAGGGGACCAAACACTAGCCGAATTCTACTTCCCTTTTGTAGTTTGCGACAAACATAGTAGTATGCCTTAAATGTATAGGTAAATAGCTCGCCATTTTTATTTAATGTAGCTTTTTCTAGACTATTTCTATATCTCACTCTCATAAAATCCTCGGTCAAAAAAAATTCTTGTCCATCAGGGCGAATTTCATAAAATATACAACGCAAGTCAGCATCTGGCGCATCAATACTTATTGTTAAATCAGCAGTAATCTGTCCATCTACTATTACATCAGATATCAACTTTTCACTGTTAAAAACCAACAAATTACTGTCCGCATCAACATTAGTAAAGGCATATTTTTCAGGAAATAGAGGAACATTTATATCAGTGGTGTCGATTGGATTATAATTTATTTCAGAATAGTCCATTTCATTACCTGGTGTATTTTTTAAGAACCCCGCATGATAAATTCCAGGTTTGTTATGATTTGATCCCAAGTAATAGGTCAAAGTATCTTTTTTTTCATCATGTAAAACATTCCGATTAATCCATTTACCCTCCCCCATTACATATGAATATACTTTATCAGAAAATATTTCACTTTTAAAAGGTAGTCCTTTTAGTGTATGATTAAACCACTCAATATACAGCGCCATCATATCAATATTTGGATCCCTAAATTTATATTCCTTTATTTCATGTTCTTTAGGCTTAACTGTTCCTTTATGATTCCATGGCCCAATTACCAAATAGTGGTTTTTATTCTTAGCATACTTTATATGATGATCATAATAGAATAAGGCACCTAGCTGATCTGCATCATAATACCCTGTAATTGTTAAAATAGGAATGTCAATATTTTCATAATCAAGCTTTGACGGATATAGCTTCTTCCAATAATCATTGAATTCCTTTTGATTTAAAACTTCAAATAATAATGAATCTGCCACCATCGAACCCTCTATTTCCTCCAGAATTGAACGGCCTTTCTTATGCATTGCTTTTATTCGATGACCCCAATATTCAGACAATTTTTTGTTCCTTATCTTACCCATTGTACTTGCATACCAGGCTATAAAATAGTGATCCAAAATATTCTTGCAAATAGGAAAATCAATACCGGGTCCAACTGAAGCAATAGGTACAGCAGTTTTTAATGCCGTAGGAAATTCTTTAATCGTTTGCCAAAGATAAGCCCCCTCAATAGAACCCCCTATCATACCAACATTTCCGTCACACCAATCCTGCTTACTGATCCAATTAATAATATCGACACCGTCTTTACCTTGATCACCAAAAGGTTTAAATTTACCATCCGAGTTGCCCCTTCCACGGCAATCAACTACCACATGTACAAACCCATTTTTGGCAAAATCCATTCCTAAATCATGTTGTCGATCGATTAAATAAGGCGTAATTCTGAGTACAGCGGGCTGTGGCTCTTTGATGTAATTAGGAATGTATACCCATGCAGATAATTCCACACCATCTCGCATAGGTACTTTCACATCAAACAATATTTTCACAGAATCAAGTGAGTTCCCAAATGCCTTAATTCCAAAAAACATTAGGAGTATTATTATTTTAATTGAAGCGCTAAATGAGCATAAATTTATAAATCTAGTTCCTTTCATTTTCCTATTTACAATATCGGAGGTTTATAACTATTACTTAATACCATTAAAGAAACAATTGTTACCCTTTGTGGCTAAAAATTAAGAATTACAATAAAAAATCACTAATTTTAAACATATTTTGCTAAATTTATTGAATATCAACTCAAAAATCAGGATAAAGCAAATACTTTTTACGAAGCTTACGATACTCAATGAGGTCCTCTTGCCAGCTTACCTTGATCTCTTCCTCATCCAGTCCCGCTTCTATTTGCAAGCGTAGCTCATCGGTACCGGCAAGTAAATTAAAGAAGGAAGTAAAGAAATCATCTCCACCAATTTGATCATAATATTTAATAAGATAGCTCAACTCAATTCCTTGTACGGTAGATGGTTTTCTTCTTCGCAAGTCATCCCCAAAGCATTGTTGGCCGAGTAATTTTGGGTGCTTGGCCATCCCCTCGATCGACTTGGGTGTAAATTGAAAATTTCCAAGCTTAGGGTCCGGATAGCCGATCACCTGGAAGGGGTATGTCGTACCCCTTCCTATGCTCACCTTGGTACCTTCAAACAAACACAGAGACGGATAAA
>JAUIFR010000267.1 GCA_030430325.1 Bacteroidia bacterium
AACTTTGGGCTTTTTAGGATTTACATCTGGGTTTACTTGATCGGGTTTATTTTTTACAGAAGGGGATTCGTTTAATTTTTTGGGTTGGTCTGCCACATCATCCACTTTTTTCCAACCAAATCGGCCCGTAACTTTATTAAAAACAGGTTTCATGCCTGCTATGACTACTACTCCTCCACCTCCAAGTGTACCGCCCATCAAGCCTCCTTTAATGATGTTCCCACCAAAAGCGGTTAAGGCATGCCAAACTCCTTTACTCCAAGTTTCAGCATCTATAGCCGTAAAGGCAGCCTCAGATAAAATCCCAACAAAAGCTCCTTCGAATGCTCCTTCAAGGCCCATTACAGTCATATTCTTGAGGTAACCTCCAGCTACCTTTTTTCCAGCTTGTTCAGCACCTTTAGCAAGCGTACCAGCTGCACCTGCTCCTCCTTTACCGACTAATTGTGGATAAAGCGCATTAAGTCTGGAGAAAATACCAGCAGTCATCACTGCAGTAAAGCCTTCAATTCCTCCATTGAGAAAATCCCTTGCAGCTTCCTCAGAAAATACATCATAATGATTGCCGGCCATCAATTCCTTCACACCAACACTTGATATCCCAGCCGCAAATGCCCCAGCCGCGGCTTTACCCCACATGGCACTGATAAATGCTGAAAGTCCTGAACCCGCAACCCCACTTGCTGAACCGAATGACAATATGGAAGCAGCAATGGCCACGGCTGTTGCTGCTACTGTGGCACCAATATTAGCTACATATTCTACTGCCTGCGTATATTCACCATATTTTTGGTCGTAATTTTGATGGCGGGAAGAAAGTTTCATGAGCTCCACTTTGCTAATCTTGCCATCTTTCATGGCTTGCTCATACATTGTGTATAAAGATACGCCTGCCTGTTCAGAAACTTCAGCTTCATCAGCACTAAAGTAATTGGAAACTTCTTTCAATGCAGTGTAAACTGCCACTGGCCCCATCCAACTAAATAAATAATTCTCAACTCCTAATTCTCTGTCATCATTCCTGATTTCGTCCTTATCTTTCGCCCTTTGTATAAAAATTGCTGCCGCTTGCTTTCGGCCATGTTCAGATAAAAATTCCTCTTTGGAAGGTGTCCCCAATAATTTATCTAAATACTTCGTATAATCATCCCCATATTTTCCTCCAAGTTCACTTTTCATTCTCTTATCGAGACTCTTAAATTTTTTGATAGCTTCTTCTTGCTGAGCCTTTGGAACTACTTTTTCTGAGAATTTACCATTACATCTCACTAAGTAATACCCCATTCTATAGGTAGCTCGCTCTTTGACATCCATCTTACTAAAGATAAGATCGAGCATTTCCTCTTCTGTGCCATCATAATCTCCACCAAATGCATAATTTAGCCCCATTTTCGTAGATACTCTCCCGGTCTCACCCGTAACAATATCTTTCATGATCTCTTTTTCTTCTTGATTAATGGAGCTTGAATCTAGTATCCTCTTCCAAATCTCTGGTTGTTCTTTTTCGATGCGTTTTCGATCTTTTTTAGATAGGCTCGTTAGAATTTTAATGATCTTCAGCTCTTCAGTATTAATCCCTTCATAAGCTTCCGTTAATTTATGTAATGCAATGGCATAAGTATCTCCTTTTTGGTAACTATTGAATAAGCTTTTTTCATCTTTAGGTAATGTTAAAAGCGCAATTTCTCTTATGGGTGTTAGGATAGGGTCAAAAAATGGTGTTTTCATTTTTTCGAAAAATGCTCTCCACCCACCTGTATCTAATTGATCCACAATTTCTTTAACTTCAGGATCTGCTAAGAGCTTATCTCGTGATTTTTGATCTGGAAGCATGGCAAAGGCCTCATTGATGGCCTGTTCATCCATTGTTAACCCCCATAATCCCCAATTTCTAAGGATTTTTTCCTTAGCTTGGTCATAAACAGAGACACCACCTGCCTTTATATGTGCCAAATAATCAGAATCACTCACGTCCCCATCTAGCATCTTCATGAGAGAGGCACCTCCATATTTATCTTCTCCTGCAGCTTCGGTGCCTTCAAGTAATTTTTTCTTCTCTTTTTTATCCCTCATTTTGCTAATCTTCTCCATCACCAATTTGGTGGCATCATCATCAGTGCCTGCTCCGTCTGTGGCGATGTACATCCGCTCTTTTAGCATTTGAGAATCGGTACCTGTGCATAGTATTCGGATCGAATCCATTTGAGTGCCTTTTTCAGGGTCTCCTGTAGCTACATACCCATCTATAAAGCTGAAAATACTTCGATCCTCATGCCATAAATTTTTTCTTAGGTATGAAGGTAGCTCCATAATGACATTATAGACTCTTTTTTCATCATCATTAAAGATGCCTTCTGCACTTTTTATATAATCTTTAACAATTTCATAATACTCAGATAAATGATAGTTATTGCCAAGTAAAATTTTACGTGCCTTGAACATTTCTTCCCCATTAAAGAAGGTGTTCATCCATTTACATCGTTCATCAAAAGAAATGATTTGAGCTTCAAGGAGTTCTTCTGCATCGCCAGATGGTGTTCTAAAATTTAATATTTCAGTAGCACTCGCTTGCTCTAATATTTCTAATATTACATGTTCCTTAGCATTCCAATATGAAACCTGGTATTTTAGTTTATAATATAAGGACATGACGGGGTAAAGTAGGTTATATGCCTCCTTTGCTTGCTTGGCATTTGCTAAACTTTGAAAGTCTTTTTCCAGGACATGTCCCGTCAGTTTATAGTATTCAATTCGAATGCTTTTTCTTAGTGACAAGGATTTTCCGCGTATTTGATCTAAGGCCTTCTCTTCATCTTCTGTCCACCCGTCTAACAACGCTTTTTTGATGGTTTGAGCATAATCTTTTCCTGCTGAGGTGTCTATTTTCGTATTTTTACCATATTCTGCATCTATATCAATAAATCTCCCTTGAATAGGTTGATTAGTTGACGAATTATTACTGTTTGAAGTATCATCATTGTTGGGATTTGTTGGTACTTCAGGGGCAGCTGCTCCAGCTGCCCTCGCGCCCATTACATCTGCCTCTTGTTCGAGCTCTTATTGATCATTAACTTGTTTCCCTTTAAGTTGCTTAGTGGGCGATACTCTACCTTGCTTCTGCTGCACTACATGCCATGCCTCATGAGGTAAATGTTGTTCTTGCCCTGGTCCTAAATGAATTTCACTGCCTTGTGCATAGGCATGAGCTCCAACCTCTGCAGGTTTTGAGGAGTTATAATTTACCTGAACGTCATCCATACTTTGCCCAGAAAGCTTTTCCGTTCCCATTTTCAGTTTATCGGGCAGACTGCTTTTATTTTCAGAGCCAATTAAGGTATTAGATTGAGCAGATGAATCACGCATCAATTGCATGAGATGGCGTTCATTAGGGTAGGGGTTGCCATTTTGCATGAATTGTAACACATCACTATTGTGATCCTGCAATGATATGTTCAGGTTTGAATGGTTATTCCCCTTTTGCTTTTCAGACTCCTTTTGTTTTGAAAAGGAGGCATTCTTTTCCTGATCTGAAAATGTTGCCATTTGAAAAGTCGATTGATCTAAAAAACTGAATATTATTTAGTATAAAAAGTTCGGCAGTTTTAATCATAACTCATTCAAATATAGGCATAAATAATACCTCAGTTCGAGATTAAATTTGTACTATAAAATTAGAATAATGCAATTCGGGTTAGACTACCGAGGCGGGGAGGTACCGACCGTAGGTCTCTCCCGCAAGCAGCCCGGCCTGGGCGATGCAAAGCATTGACCAGGCAACCCCCAAATAATAAAAATAAAATAGCTAGAGACAAGATTTATAAAAGGAAAAACTGAAAAAAAAGATCAAATAATGAACGTAATTAGCAAAATACATTTAAAATATTAAAAAAGTCGCTCAAAAAACTAGATATAAAATTCATAAATAATTAAAAATCAATTACTTAATAATCGAACTCAGGTAAATAATCTAAATTGGTAATAATGTGGTTGATTTTATTAAGGAAACATTAGCTCTTAATATTAATGGAAAAATTCTAATAAAAATGTATGATTTGCCTGTTAAATTTAATTTGATAAGAAACTGTGGTTACAAATATGTCTTAACGCTTCAACCCAATCTTGTAGTCTTATTTTATCTACAGGAACCTCATCAATAATAGCAGAATCATCCAGCTCATAATAAATAAAATTTTGTTGCTGATGCTTTATTTGCCATGGACGATAAGTAAATGAAGGAAGCTTTTCGTGAATTAATTTTTCAAATCCATCAATGACATGTTCAATTTGTCCCAATTCAATTTGAAATTCCAAAATATAAAAGGAGTCCTCCACTTTGACTTCCATTCCCTTTTTTGTAATCAACAAATAATTATTACAATATAATACATCATTCAGCTTGCCCTCATTGTAGGCAAGTTTGATCAATTGAAAGGCTGCTTCACTATATGCTTTATGGTAGTTCCAATTCGTAAAACAATCTCGATGTGCAAAAGTGCGTATGTATTTAATTAAGTCTGGTTGGCTGTCTTGCGCTATGTATGGAAGTACAACAG
>JAUIFR010000268.1 GCA_030430325.1 Bacteroidia bacterium
CAGTGGGTCTAGACCCACTGGGTTAACCACCTTAACTTCTTATTTATTATTGTACTTTTCTTAGCCTGATTTTTGTCCATTAAAACAACTTCACTTTTTAGAAGCCTGATTTTTGTCCATTATACCTTTAAATTCAATGTATTATGCAAATTTTATTCATTTTGATCGATTTTTTTATCTTCTCTCTGCTCAAAAGGCCAATTGAAGAATTTGTATTTAGAGAGGGGGGTGCCGAGTAATAAACACCAAAACGCAATAATGAAAACTAAGTTAACATACCCAATGACATATGGGTAATTTGGAGTTAAGTTTGTTTTAATAATTGATGCAAATTCTATAACGAAGGAATAAATAAAGTAAATAAAAAACATGCCAATTGTAATTCCAAGGTAGGTAATTTTAAAATACCATTTAATTGGTTTTTTTACAAAAAATGTAATAGTAAAGAATAATATAGGTAAGGTAAAAGATATTAAGATTAGTAAACAGAAATCACTATCTTTTATGTTGTCAAATAAGCTATCTTCGTAATTCCCACCCACTTCAATTATGCTAGTAAATGCATAGTGGTAATATGCACTTAAAAGAACAATGATTAATGCTTTGACTCCTTTTAACATTAGTTTATTTTTTTGTTTCTATGCCTAAATTTGATAGTTGAATATCTGAAAATTTGATATTCGCTGGTCTCAATTCCATTTTTTTGATTAGCATCTCTGAGGCATTAATGGAGGAATTATTTGTATTTAATACAAACCCTGGAATGGTGATATTGCTTAGGCAGGGTATCCAAGATCCCGACTCTTGTACTAAATTAAAATCGATATTCAATGTTTTATCTTTACCCATTATATTAAAATCAGTATCCTCATTTAATTTAACAATATCGTTGAAATCATTTAAAAGGATCTTTACCCGAAGGTTTAGTGGGTTTTCGGTGTCATTCATCCAGTCATCAATTTCACCTTGTACCCCATTTTCAAACCATTCCTCCTTGCTTCCTGGCTCTGCACCCTGAATTTTGCCTCCTCTTTTTTTAAATTCTTTAAGCCTCTTTATTTCTGTGATTTGGGTCTCTACAATTGCTGACAATTTAGCTAGAAGATTATCAAGATTATTATCTTCATTGGGATTATTTATCAATTTTTGGATCACTGAGCCGGATCTTCCTAAGTAGTAAATTTGATATTTTTTATTTATAATTTCATCGTCTGATTGAACTACTCCAGTTTCTAAATAACCAAGTATCCAATCTGCCCGCCCCCATGTTTTTTCTTGATAATATTCTCCTATTTCGCTCAAAAATGGGTTTAATTTAATATATCCATCAACTATTGGCAACTCAAAATGCCCATCATCAAATAAATTGACAATTATTGTACCATTCGCAGAATTTAAAAAGTCAAAATCTCCTGAATTATCAGGGTACATTTCCTCAATAGCTTTATTGCTCTTCTCCTTTTCCTCCTCCTCTTGAGGCAAAATAATCTCCCCCTCCTTCAGTGTAATCTGATTATCCCCCCAGCAATAAACTGAAATGCCATCGGGCCGGTTTTCGATGACTAAATCTCCTGTAGCCTGGCCTCCAAGTTTCATGTCTCTAAATTTGATCGGTACCTCATCTTTAAAATGCTCTGCGCCCAATGTAATATCTCCCAACGTCGGATTGGTCACTATTATTTTTTGAATGGCGTTGTCATCGTCCTTTGTTTGTAAAACAGTAATTTTATCCGCATCAAAGATATGCGTCTGAGAAGCTGTCCACCATAGATGCGAATCGTCATTTTTTACCGATAATCGATGGTGATAGGTACTTTGCCTAGGGTCATGCCCTTTTTCAAGGCCCCCTTTTACCGAATCTACTTCCACCTCAAACTCCCCACTCGTATCCCCCCTAAAGCTTAAGCTCTTCCACTGTAGAGTTGGTGTTGCCTCTAATTTATCTGCAACGGCGATCATTGCTTTGCTTAGATCAGCCTCCCCCGTGCTGAAGTGCCCCTTTAGGCTAAAATCATCCAGGTTGATCGCCAGCTCCTCAGCGTGAATATCCTCGATCGAGGCATATTCTGTCGAAGGAATTTTAAGCTCATTCCCATTTAATGATGCTTTAAGTCCCCTTGCTGTGAGTTGGTCGATGTTCATACGGCGTAAGATAATCGTTCCATCCTTCTTTTTCAATAGCTTGACCCGAGGATTTTCGAGTGTGACCGGGTAGCGATCTAGCGTGCGGATGATGTTCCCCGATCCATCTTCATAATGAACAAACGGCAGGTTTAATTCACCCTCGGGCATCTGAAAATTGAAGTATAACTCCTCATCCTCATAATAAACGCCATTAATATTACTTTTACCATCGGCTTGCACTTCGATTTGGTGGTGCTTGGTTTTATTTTTTTCTTCATCGAGCTCCACGTCCTGATAAGCTCCTTGATTCATCTCTAAGCCCTGGATGTCAAAAGCATAACCACCTACTTTTTCATGGGTCTCAAGGTCTACTTTATAGACACGCTCTATCATACCTTTACCAGTTTCTACGCCTTTGAGCATGTGCATATTATGCCATAGCTCTTGGCCCTGCCAATTTTCCCAGTTTAATGTACCACTTTCTAGGTCCTGGTTGGTCAGATCATACTGCATGCCAGTAATTTGAAAGTTTTCAAAGACATGATCTCCTCTGAGCTGATACGCGTTCCCATTATATTCTAATTTGATATTGGCGGCCAGTATGCTTTGCGCGTGGAATTCGCTCAGCATAACCTTCTTTTCTCCCCCTTCCACCAGGATTATTAGCTTGGCACGTGCCCCATTGAAGGTGGCTCCGCGCCCTTTAGAGGCGATGCTGTCAATCGTTCGTATGATCAGGTCATCTTCACCTCGCTTGCCAAAATATAAATTCGGAAGCTTAAATTGATTCAAGGCTAGGTTAACACTTAATTCATGTTTGGACGCTTCGCCTTCAGTTTCGTGCTGCTCATATTCAATGTCCATGGAGTCCAAATTGAAAAGCCCTTTGTGCTTCCCGATACGTGCTTTTCCAACATGTCCGCCCTGCTTTTGAGCTAATTTTGCCGAAACTTTACCTACCGAAGTGCCTTTTTCGCCTGTTTGCAGGTCAAAAATAGCGATTTCTTCTAGCGAAGGCTCCTGCAAAAAACCGAGTACGCCGGTGACATCATGCACATAAAGCTGCCCAAGGGAGAGGCTAGGCATATGAATTTGACCAATGGATAAGGACTGGAGCATTTCCTGTTCCTTTTGTGATATGCCAATCGCTAAATCTTTGATCAACACACCTGCTGCGTTTACCTGCGATGCATCAATCATGTACTCCCCAAATTGATAGGATAGGTTTTCACTATAAAGGCTTGGGATGCGTATTTCATGAATGATGATTTCATCTACACCTACTTTATCTGGACTAACCGAGGCCTGAAAGGTTAAGCCGCTCAGCTGGGCTTTATCTAGGCCCTCGATATGATGCATACCATATTCTTGGAATACATCGCCCAAGGAATCGTGCAGGAGCTCCGAGACCATGCCCGCTTGGGCTAGTTCAAATGGAAGTTTTGATTGTAATTAGCCGATTTTATTCAAAATAATAGATAAATTACACGTATTTAGCAAAATATATTCATTATTGATGAATATTTAATTTAAATCATGGTTATATTATCTGTGTTCATCCGTATAATCCGCGGCCCTCAGTGATTCAGATAATTATTGAAGATATTTTGCTAAATTTGTTCATTATTTATTACATTTTCAATGTAATTGGCAAAATTCGTTTAAAAAAGTACGAATTTCCCAAAACTGCACTAACCTATTTTTCGTCTATTACAATACTATAAATACAAAATAGATGCGGCCACATGGCATATGTGGACGAGCGGGAGTTACTTGTATTATTTTTAAATATCAAAATTTTGATAATGTTTATACTTGCTTACCAATTTTCGTTTGACATTTTTTATTTAATTTTACTAAAATACTAGGAAAAATTTTAAATGAAGATGCTATTTTGAATTTTGATATGAATAAATAAATATTGAGAATAGAAATTATACTTGATATTTTATTAGAGATTATATTTTATGGAAAAAACAGTACACTTAAAGCAGATTTAGATAGAATTATATTATTAATTAAAAATCCATATTACTTTTAATGTTTTACTTTACTTAGCTTTAAAAATCATCCGGAAATCACTTTCAAATGTTCCTTAATAATGAATTCAATTTTTGAAAATTTAGAAGTTATTCTGACCAGAGGGGAGAAGATCGCCCTGCTTGGACCCAATGGTGTTGGTAAATCAACCTTACTAAAGTGCATTACCAAAGATGTGGATTACACCGGTGAGATTGAATACGGCCATAACGCAACCATTGGTTATTTTGCACAGGATGCGGCAGAACGATTAGATCAGGAAAAAACCGTATTTGAAACGATCGATGCCATCGCTACTGGAGAAAAAAGAAAAGATATTCGAAGTATTTTAGGTGCATTTTTATTTGGCGGAGA
>JAUIFR010000269.1 GCA_030430325.1 Bacteroidia bacterium
AAAATTCAAGAAATTACACTCCTGTTTTTGCCTAAATGAAATCAAATCCTACTTCGCAATCAACCTAATTTTTACTTGAACACCATTCTGTCTCTATTCTTAACCTGATGAATAATGCGGGTTAATTGTTTTGATGTTTACAGAAAAAGTTTTAGATTTTTAATCGATCTTGTTTCTTTTGTAAAAATCAACGTCATTCGACAATTCTAATACATACATTAAAGAAAAGAATATGTGCATATACCGATATATTACAATTTATTTATTCTTGTTTATGTTAGCAGGTTCTCGTGTTTCTGCGCAAGATCCTACCATGCAAATCAGTGGTGCTTTAGTCGAAGAAGAAACGATGCAGCCACTTCCTTATGCCACGGTTGTTATTAAGGATATTAACACCAATGAAATCATGACTGGAACTACTACAGATGAAAAAGGTTTGTTTAATATTCAGGTAGCTCATGCTGAATTTTTCGTAGAAATTAGTTTTATGGGCTATGTTACTAAAACCATCACAACGTTTTCTGTTACTAATAACAAAATAACCTTGGGTACGATCAAACTAACGCCCGACAATCAATTACTAGATGAAGTTTTAGTTACCGGCGAGGTTTCAAAGACTGTTTTTAAATTGGATAAGCAAGTTTTTAATGTAGGCAAAGATATAAGTAGCACAGGAGTTGGTGCACTAGAAGTATTAAGCAATGTTCCTTCAGTAAATGTGAATATTGAGGGAGAGGTGACCTTACGTGGAAACGGTGGTGTACAAATTCTTATTAATGGGAAACCTTCGGTATTGGCAGACCAATCTGGAAATGCCCTAAGTACGATTACAGCAGATATGATTGAAAGCATAGAGGTTATTACCAATCCTTCAGCAAAATATGAGGCTTCCGGAACATCTGGTATTTTGAACATTATCTTAAAAAAAGAAGAGAAAAAAGGATGGAATGGCTCCATTTCAGTTAATACTGGCCTGCCCGATAATCATAGTATTGGAGGTAGCATCAATCGTCGAACAGAAAAATTCAACTTATTTACGCAATTTGGTGCAGGCTATCGTTCACTACCTAGAAAAAAAGAATCGATAAATCGTAACCTTGTGAGTAGTGAAACTATTTTTAGCAATGGAGAAGAATTCAGAAATGAGGGATTTTTTAATCTTACACTGGGAACAGACTACCACCTGAATGATTATAATGTATTTACGCTTGCTGGAAATTATGCTTATGAAATTGAGGACCAACCCTCCGAAACCTATTTCGACTTTATTGTAGAAGATGAAACGAATGCTCGATGGGTACGAAATGAGACTACAGAAGCAACAAATCCTAAATGGCAATATGAGTTTAATTGGAAAAAAACGTTTCAGCGTAGTGAAGATCAGACGTTTCAATTGAGTGCTTTAGGAAATTTTTTTGGGAAAGATCAATCTTCTATGTTTACCGATACTACGCTAGATGGGGAAAATGTAGATAACAACCAGCTGACAGCCACAGAATTTCAGCAAGCTGTTTACACCTTTAAGGCGGATTATGTTCACCCAATAACAGATCAATATACGATAGAAACAGGCGTACAATATGTTATGGATGATGTTGGTAACGATTTTCAAGTGAGTGATTTAATAAACAATGAGTATATAACCAATGAAAACCTGACAAACAATTTTGAATGGAATCAAAAGGTTTTGGGCCTATATGCAACGGGTGCTTTTGAAAATGATACCTGGGGAATAAAAATTGGTTTACGTGTTGAGCATACAGACCTTAACACACTACTTACCAACACAAATGAGTCAAACTCAATGAATTTCAGCAATTTATTTCCCAGTTTTCATACTTCCTATAAGGTAAGTGAAGATTTTTCCATTCAAGCCGGCTATTCCAGGCGGATTTTCCGGCCACGTTTATGGGATTTGAACCCATTTTTTAATATTAGGAATAATTTTAACATTCGTACTGGTAACCCAAACCTCCAACCAGAGTTTACAGACTCTTACGACTTGACAAGCATTTTTGCGATTGGCAAGGCTTCATTTAGTTCCAGTCTCTACCATCATTATACAAATGAAGTAGTAGAGCGTGTTTCTACATTTCAAGATAATGTCACCTTTACGGCACCACAAAACATTGGCACGAATTCATCCCTTGGATTTGATACGAATGCAGAATTCATCCCATTCAAATGGCTTACACTTACAGCTAATTTTTATACATATTATTTTAGTCGTAAAGGATCTTTTGAAGACAATATTTTCGATTTTGCAGGTAATCAGTGGTCTATTCGTTTAGGGTCAAAAATTAAGCTTCCTGCCAATTTTGATTTAGAATTGAATGGAAATTATCAATCAAGTTTTGTGACCGTCCAGGGAGAACAAGCCGGATTTGCCTTTATGGACTTGGGGCTACGTAAAAAATTAATTAAAGGAAAAATTGTAGCCAATTTAAGTGTTCGTGATGTTTTTGCATCGCGAATTCAAGAGCGATTTGTATATCAAACTTCATTTGAAACCTATGATTTTGGTTTGAGAGGGCGCTTCGTTACTTTTGGGATAAGTTATGGATTTGGTAAAGGGGAAGCAATGACCTATTCGGGCAGAAGAAGAAGGTAAGTACCTAAAAATATACTAATAGTGTTGATTTTATGGAAATTTATCTAAACACCTCCTGCAGTACCTCTATGGTCTTCAGCGGAAAAGTTAATCCAAAATGAAGCTCATAAAATTGTAAAAATTGCTGTAATAGCTCATGCCTACTTTGAGCAGACATACTAAGCTGAGTCGGATAAATTGAACCCATAAGTTCCTTCAATATAGGCTTATGATGAACTTGATCGAACAAAATTTCGGCTGTGTGCTGCTCCAGTGCAAATCCTAAGAATGGGCATAGATGCAAGATAAAATACAGATGAAAATTCTCTGATCCAGCCTTGAGTTCATCAAGCATACAAAAGGAATCGAACAAAAAACTAAACAATGGAGGATCTCCCTCCTCTACCAACACCTTCGTCAATATTTCACTCAAAAAAAGCGCCACACTCGTTTTTTTTACATCAAAGGGAATCGAATGATATGCTCTACCAATTTTCACCTCCGAAATATGATGCAAATCCGATTTTGGGCTCCGATAAACCACTAACTCACAAAGTGTAAGCGGCTGAAAATAACTCATCCTAAGTTTTTTGGAACGTACACTTCTAACTCCTTTTACAATATAAGATTGAAGCCCAAATGCCTCCGTGTAAATCTTACAAATGATTGAAGTCTCTTTAAATTTTATATAATTTAAGATGATGCCTGATGTATGATGTAGGTGTTTGGACATGGCTTAGGGTGATTTAAGTAAAGTTTACATGCCTATTGGCTTTTGTACATAACAAAACTCTGTGACATTCATTTAATTTGAACAAAATTGGCAAAATACATGGATTTTACGTTTATTTTTAGTCAAAATTAATTTTTTTAAGGCACAGTTTCGGAGAACCTGCGCCAGGATAATTTTATTTCATCAATGGGTATGAAAACAGATAGCCATTAAATTTAAACCAATTTAGCAAAATACACTCAAAATCAGGTTTGAATTACCCCAACATTAAAATCCTCCGTGATCGGTGCATGATTTGCCGCCGTTATCCCCATTGAGATTACTTTTCGAGTTTCGAGCGGATCAATGATACCGTCTGTCCAAAGTCTAGCAGCTGCATAATAAGGGCTGAGCTGTGAATTGTAACGATCTGTAATTTCCTTCAAAAGTTTCTCCTCCGCTTCTTTCGTGATTTTTTCACCTTTTGCCTCTAATGTTGATTTTTTGATTTGAAGTAACGTCTTGGCAGCTGAAGCACCACTCATCACGGCCATTTGCCCACTTGGCCATGAATAAATGAGCCGAGGGTCATAGGCCTTGCCACACATCGCATAATTACCAGCTCCATAAGAGTTCCCCAAAATGATCGTAAACTTCGGCACCACGCTATTGGCCATAGCATTCACCATCTTGGCTCCATCCTTGATAATACCTCCATGCTCTGCGCGGCTCCCAATCATAAAGCCACTTACGTCCTGTAAAAAAACAAGTGGAATTTTACGCTGATTACAATTCATGATAAATCGAGCTGATTTATCAGCCGAATCTGAATAGATCACACCCCCCATTTGCATCTCGCCTTTTTTGGTTTTTACGATTTGCCTTTGATTGGCTACAATTCCTACTGCCCAGCCATCAATACGAGCTGTACCACATATTATCGATTTACCATAAAGCTCTTTGTACGCATCAAATTTTGACTCATCCACCAGCCGATCGATGATCTCCATCATATCGTATGGCTTAGCACGATCAATTGGAAATAATCCGTAAATTTCTGCCGGATCCTTCACTGGCCCCTTTGACTCTACTCGATTGAAGCCTGCTGTTGGGGAATCCCCAATTTTATCAAAAATATTTCGAATGGCATCAAGGCACTCTTGATCACTATTGAATTTATTGTCGGTCACACCAGA
>JAUIFR010000020.1 GCA_030430325.1 Bacteroidia bacterium
GCTGCATTAGCCTGCCCCATCAATTCAGCAATATCTTTCATGGATTTCTCTTCAAGATAAAACAAGGTTAGTATTTTCTTGCACTTGGGCGTCATCTGATCTAAGGCTCCATAAATAATAGCTAATAAATTTTTACGATGCTCTGCTTCTTCGGTTACTTCTTCCGTAGTGATACTCATGGGTTCGTAGTATTCCAAATGGGTGTCTTTGGACTTTTTACGAATGGACCCTTGCCTAGAATGGCCTGCCAGCCACATATTACAACATGTGGTATAAAGATAATTGCGAATACTAGTAAGGTAGGTGATTTTGTCTAGTATTATTTTTTCTCTAAAATTGATGATTGCGTCCATTAATATATCTTCTGCATCTTCTGTTGAGCAATTGTATTTTTTTCTTAAATTTCGAATACAATAATCCCCATAGTCTTCAAAAATAGTTTTTAAAATACTATTTTTTCCAGCTTTAAGATCGTTTATAATAGTAGTTAGTTCAGTTTCTTTCATACTATTATCAAATTTTATAGTAAAGGTCAGTCAATTTTCTAACTAAATTTAGCATTTTTTTATTTGATATTGCATACACTCAATTAAGTATAGAATTTTAAGGTGTTTTAGGGTAGTTCATTGATAAGATTGTTATACAAACATAATAAGGTTCGATAAAAATACCAATAAATTTCACATTGACATAGATTTATCGATTATCTTTGGTTGTTAAAATACAATTAATATGAAATTTGATGTAGTAATGGTGGGGTTAGGCTATATTGGTTTACCTACTACGTATGTTATGGCTATGCAGATCTCAGGATATCAATTTACTATACCCAAACCATCAAAAAACATTCAAAATCCTTACATCTTCATCAAACTTTCCATTTCCAATAACAAGGATTATTTTGCTATATTGGACCCACCATCATCATTTCATGGATGAATAATTTTTTAAAATGGGCAAAGACTTATCCAAAAAGAGACATATCGCCAAAACAATCACATGGCGGATCATTGCTACCTCCACTACGTTTATATTGGCCATGATTTTTTTTCGGGATGATCCAAATGCTGGTGAAAAGGCCACGGGAGTAGCTATTGCCGAGGCAACACTTAAGATGTTGCTCTATTATCTTCACGAACGAGCCTGGTTTAAAATCGATTTTGGGTTACTTTCAAGGCGCAAAAAGAAAAACCCCAAACCAAAACATATATATAAACAAGATTTTTCGATTGATCAAACCATGCGGAAGCAGCGGTTGAAGCAAAACCCTAAGGTGATTTGGTTTACTGGGTTATCAGGTTCTGGTAAATCTACATTAGCGAATGAGCTTGAACATTTATTATATAAGCAAGGCTATACCACGTATGCTTTAGACGGTGATAATGTACGAGGTGGTATTAATCAAAATCTTTCGTTTACTTCAGAAGATCGCTCGGAAAATATTCGACGCATCGGCGAGGTCTCGAAGTTGTTTTTAGATGCAGGTGTTATCGTGCTTTGTTCGTTTATTTCACCGCTCGTTAAAGACCGGAAAAAAGTTCAGGAGATTGTAGGGGAAGAAAATTTTATAGAAATTTATGCATCCACGCCAATTGAGGTATGTGAGCAGCGCGATGTGAAAGGACTTTACAAGAAAGCTAGAGCCGGGGAAATAGGGGATTTTACGGGAATATCTGCTCCTTATGAAGCTCCGGTGAACCCGTTTTTTGAAGTGGATACGTCTAAAATACCTGTAAAAGATGCTGCAAATAGTATATTTGATAAAATTAAAGAAAAAATTACCATAAATTATGGATAAATACTACTTAAGTTACTTAGATGAACTAGAGTCAGAAGCCATATTTGTACTTAGAGAAGTATATGCTCAGTTTCAAAATCCGGTCATATTATTTTCTGGAGGGAAGGATTCTATTTTGGTTACGCACTTAGCCAAAAAAGCATTTACGCCTTGCTCAGTACCTTTTCCATTAATGCATATTGATACCGGACATAACTTTCCTGAAACCATTGCTTTTAGAGATCAATTAGTAAGTAATTTAGGGGCGAAGTTGATTGTAGGCTCGGTACAGCAATCGATCGATGAAGGGCGAGTGTTAGAAGAAAAAGGTGCTAACGCCTCTAGAAATGCATTACAGACGACAACGCTGCTTGATACGATAGAACGTCAAAAAATAGACTGCGCGATCGGTGGAGGAAGAAGGGATGAAGAAAAAGCTAGGGCCAAGGAGCGTTTCTTCTCGCATCGAGATGATTTTGGTCAGTGGGATCCAAAAAATCAGCGGCCCGAACTTTGGAATTTGTTTAATGGAAAATACTTTGATGGGGAGCATTTTCGTGTATTTCCAATTAGTAACTGGACAGAGATGGATGTTTGGAATTATATCAAGCGAGAAAATATTCAAATCCCGTCGCTCTATTTGGCACATGAACGAGAAGTGGTTTGGAAAAATGAGAGTTGGATACCATACTCGCAGTTTATTAAATTAAAACCAAACGAAGAAGTAGTTACCAAAAAAATTCGATTCCGTACACTTGGTGATATTACCATAACTGGTGGTATTGAATCCAGTGCGGATACCTTAGAGAAGGTTGTACAGGAAGTTTCAATGATGCGAAAAACAGAAAGAGGGAACCGTGCAGATGATAAGCGTTCAGAAACAGCCATGGAAGACCGAAAAAAACAGGGATATTTTTAATCCTATTTTATATTTGAATGTATTCTGCAAAATATATTCAATTTAATATTAATTAATGAATGAAATTGGCAAAATATATTGAATAATATTTCATTATGATGCAAATAGATAAAAATCAGCTGCTTCGGTTTACAACAGCGGGCAGCGTAGATGATGGTAAATCCACATTAATTGGGCGGTTACTTTATGATTCAAAATCAATATTTGAGGATCAATTGGCAGCTGTCGAGCGTTCTACCCAAAAACAGGGCCGAGAAGGGGTGGATTTAGCCCTTTTTACAGATGGATTAAGGGATGAAAGAGAACAAGGCATTACCATTGATGTGGCGTACAGGTATTTTACAACACCTAAGCGTAAATTTATAATTGCCGATACGCCTGGTCATATTCAATATACCCGAAATATGGTCACTGGTGCCTCAACTGCAAATGCAGCTATCATCCTTATAGATGCCAGAAATGGGGTTGTCGAGCAAACGAAGCGGCATTCATTTATTGCATCATTACTTCAGATCCCTCACGTCATCGTTTGCGTGAATAAAATGGACCTGGTGGATTATGCGGAAGCGCGATTCAATGAAATTATCAATCAATATGAGGAGTTTGCTTCTAAAATGATGATTAAAGACGTGAGTTTTATTCCGATTAGTGCCCTTGAGGGGGATAATGTGGTGAATAAAACCCAAAATATGAATTGGTATGGCGGGGCGACGCTACTTCATAAATTAGAGAATATCTATATTAGTAGTGATGTGAATAAGGTGGATTTTAGGTTCCCCGTGCAGACTGTACTACGGCCTCAATCAAAGGAATTTGTTGATTACCGCGGGTATGCTGGCCGAATTGAAGGAGGGATTGTGCGCGTAGGTGATGAAGTATCAATTTTACCAGCTGGTTTTACTTCTAAAATTAAAACCATTGAGAAAAATGGGCAGCAACTTGCAGAGGCCTATGCGCCCATGTCTGTTACTATTACTTTGGAAGATGATATTGATATCAGCCGAGGGAATATGTTGGTGAAAGTGAATAATCAGCCTGAAATGGAGCAGGATGTAACAGCAATGATATGTTGGCTGGATAATCAACCACAGCGTGACCGAGCGAAGTATGTGATCAAGCAAACGACCAATGAGCAAAAAGCACTGATTAAGGAGACAGAATATAAATATGACATCAATAATTTGGCTCGAAATAAGGATATGAGCCCATTACAGATGAATGAGATTGCTAAAGTGAAAATAAGAACGAATGCGCCCCTGATGTTTGACTCTTATCGTAGCAATCGCAACACAGGAAGTTTTATTTTAATTGATGAGGCAACGAATGCTACGGTTGCTGCAGGAATGATTGTATAATGGAAGAAATTTATAAAAAAGCTATTGAAGCTGCTTTAAAAGCAGGTGAGCAGATCATGAAAGTTTATCAGGCCGATAACTTTGATGTGAAGTTAAAATCAGATGAAAGCCCATTGACTGAGGCCGATCAATTGGCACATCAGCAAATTGTAAGCATACTTGGTAACCAGATTCCGATTCTCTCCGAAGAAGGTGCAAAAATCCCCTTCCAAACTCGTAAGAATTGGGAAAAATTTTGGATGGTAGACCCCTTAGATGGTACTAAAGAATTCATCAAAAGAAATGGTGAATTTACCGTAAATATTGCCTTGATCGAGTATGGCAAGCCTGTTTTCGGCGTAGTATATGCCCCGGTCTTAGAAAAATTATATGTTGGAGGTCAAAATTTACCCCCATATTGTACTTTTCAAGGAAATACACAGAAATTACCGCTTCAAAAGCGAGAAAATATAGAGAATACGCGCATTGTAGCTTCGAGATCTCACTTAAATGAGGCTACAGAATCGTATATCCAACAGTATCCTCAGAAGGAATTGGTCTCTATGGGGAGTTCGTTAAAATTCATGTTAATTGCTGAAGGGAACGCCGATGTTTACCCAAGATTTGCACCAACTATGGAGTGGGATACGGCTGCGGCACATGCTGTATTGAGAGCAATGGGCATACCCGTTTATCAAATCGATTCTGATCAGGAATTGATCTATAACAAGGAAAACTTACTGAATCCTTACTTTTTAGTTAAGAATGTAAATTGAGTCAATATTTCAATGTATTTGGCAAAATTGGTTTAATATTCTGTTTTAAAATCAATGAATTTTGCAGAATATGTTTAATATTAAGTTGAGTCGGCACCTTACTATTAATGTCTATATTAAGCTTTAATACAAACTAGGTACTATGATTACGCGATTGTTTGGTTTTTGATAAAGTGGTATCTTTGCATGGTATAAATATTAGACATGACACAGCTTACTGAAAGATATATTAATCCATTTACAGATTATGGTTTTAAGAAATTATTTGGAGAAGAGCCAAATAAGGAACTTTTACTGGACTTTCTTAATGAATTACTTAGAGAGCACGAAGGTGAGATTAAAGACCTTACTTATCTAAAAAATGAACATTTAGGTATCTCAGAGGTTGATCGTAAGGCGATCTTTGACTTATATTGTGAAAACGAGCGAGGGGAGAAATTCATTGTAGAACTTCAAAAATCGAAGCAAAATTTTTTTAAGGATCGTACCTTATATTATTCTTCTTTTCCAATTCAAGAACAAGCTAAAAGGACAAACTGGAACTATGAACTCAAGTCTATTTACACAATTGCGATACTTGACTTTGTATTCGAGGAAGATAAGGCTGAAAAAGAAAAGTATCGGTATGATATAAAACTAACTGATATATCTACATGTAAAGTCTTTTATAATAAGCTTACTTTTATTTACTTGGAAATGCCAAAATTCAACAAAAGTATTGATGAACTTAATTCTCGATTTGAGAAGTGGCTATATGTTATAAAAAATTTGAGTAGGCTTGATCGTATGCCTGAGGAGTTACGAGAAAAGATATTTGAGCGATTATTTGAAGCCGCAGAGATTGCTAAGATGAGTTCCCAGCAGGTCAGGCAATATGAGGGTAGCCTGAAGCAATATCGTGATATAAATAATACCATAGACACAGCTAGGCAAGAAGGAATAGAAATTGGTGAGAAACAGAATGCCCTTGCCATAGCAAGACGAGCCCATCAAAAAGGCCTTGACCTGAAAACAATAGCTGAATTAACGGGGTTATCTGAATTGGAGCTTGCGAAATTAGAATTGTAAAATAATTGAATTGAAATGGAGCAAAAGCTAATTTGAATGTTTCACAAGTGAAGCAGCCTTAATAAAGGAATTACTTTCTATATTAACACCATGCACTACTACAGCACCTGCTCCAACAAATGAACCTTCACCCACCGTTACTTGTCCACAAAGTATGGCTCCAGATGCAATATGGCAGTGTTGGTTTATATGATTATCGTGTTCAATGATGGCTCCAGTATTTATGATAGTATTTTCTCCAATCGTAGAATGGGCATTTATAATGGCTCTATGTAAAATTTGCGCACCTTCAGCAATGGTTACATGTTTTCCAATAAAAGCCTCTGACGAAATAATCGTTAAAAAGGAGTACCCTTTTTGTTTAAATTGATCATAAAACTGCTGCCTAATATTTTCTCTGCCGAGATACCCTAGCCCATTTACCAGTATAAATTCCTCGCTCGAATATTGGTTAATGCTACTTTCTTTTCCCAAAATAGGGTATTGATTGATCAGAGTCCCTTTTTCTACATTTTGATCAACTAATCCTTCGATTTGGTACCCCATTGATTCGATAATGGGTATGAGCGAGCGAGCATGCCCACCTGCTGAAAGTATGATCACCTTTTTGTTCATAACTATTTTAAACAAGTAACGCTACTCGGCAGCGTTACAATTTTTTGATATAAATCTTCCGTAATATTTAATTTTGTTTTTTGACAATTTTTAAACATAATTAATTGATGCATAGGCTTCCATAATGGTCTCGTACTCATGCCAGCATCATTTGTTTCTTGTAAAAATGCACTACGTTCTTCTTTTGAGTTAAATTTAATGGCATTTAACCAAAAATTTGAATCACAACTTGGCGGAGGCTTTACATATTCTATTGTTGGAATATGATCAAAGAAGTTATCATATTGCTGCGCTAATTCTTTCTTATTAATTAAAAATTGATCGATTAACTCCAATTGTGCTTTGAGCAGTGCCGCATTAAGGTTTGGCATACGGTAATTGAACCCTATTTGGTCATGAATATACTCATATTGATGTGGTTGCTTCGCATTTTTGGTAATGTGTTGAACATGGTTATGTAAGGTGTCATCGTTAGTGAAAATAGCGCCTCCACCGCCAGCCGTAATGATTTTATTGCCATTGAAGCTTGTAATTGCCACATCACTATATTTGCCAAAAGTCATACCGTCCCTCATACTGCCCATTGCTTCGGCAGCATCCTCAATAAGGCTGATATGATATTTTTTACAAATAGCTTGAATTTCGTTTATCTTACCAATATGCCCCAGGGTATGCATGGCAACACAAGCTTTTATGATCCTTCCTGAGTGCCTATTTATGCAAATATTGTCTTTTAAGTAAGTATTTTGAGCCAAGAATCGCTCGAGCTGACCGGGGCAAATGCCAAATGAATCTTCCTCTACATCCATAAAGATGGGGTGAGCTTGCTGGTAACTAATGGCATTGCAAGTGGCCAAAAACGTCAATGATTGTGTGATAACTTCATCGTTAGCCTTTACACCAAGCGCCACAAGTGCCGCATGAAGCGCAGCAGTTCCACTTACAACTAATGTACAATGTTTATTCGAGGCATATTTTGCTAATTGTTCTTCAACTTCAGCTACACAGGGTCCAATACTTGATACAATGGAAGAATCCAGCACCTCATTAATATATTTTTTTTCATTACCACAAAGTGTAGAAGCGTGAAGTACAATGTTATTATCAGCAGGGTATATGGACCTTATAAAATCAATAATGGTATGTTACTTGTTTGTAGACATTAACAAAGCCTAGTTATATTTTGAGATTTGTTGAATTTAGCCACTGTCATGCTGAATTAACAAATTTTTAATCAAAATTATGAATTTTATTGTAGTATGGAGTTAAATAGGTAAAATTTTGTTTGTTGGTTTATTAATTTAAAAATAATCAATGAAATTAGCAAAATACATTTAAAAAATTAATAATATTCAATAAAATATGCTAATTATGTTGAAAATATTGATTGAGAGCTTATAATGATGACATTAGAATAATAGCAGAAATACTAATATTCAGCTGGAATTGCGTATTTTTGCTGTGCTTTTTAATTATTTTGAATTAAAGAATGGCATGTTAAACCATAAATCAATCTTAATCACAGGAGGTACGGGCTCATTTGGCAAAAAGTTTGTTGAGGTGATATTAAAAAAATACCCTCAAATAAAACGATTAATCATTTATTCACGAGATGAATTAAAGCAGTTTGAGATGAGCCAAGTATTCAACTCTGCGAAATATCCAGCGATTCAATATTATTTAGGCGATATACGAGATGCACACCGGCTAAAAAGGGTTTGTGAGGGAGTTGATATAATTATTCATGCGGCGGCACTTAAACAAATGCCAACCGCAGAATATAACCCCATGGAATATATTAAAACAAATATTCTTGGGGCTGAAAATGTGATCAATGCAGCCTTAGATTCTGGTGTAAAAAAGGTGATTGCTATTTCTACGGATAAGGCGGTTGGTCCAAGCAGCTTATATGGCGCAACAAAACTTTGCGAGGAAAAGCTAATTTTATCAGCTAATTACTTTAAAAACGAACGTGAAATTTCCTTTTCAGTAGTCAGGTATGGTAACTTTTTTGGTTCTCGAGGTTCGGTGGTTCCGCTATTTATGGAACAACGCAAAAAAGGCGTATTATCCATTACCCATAAAGAGATGACTCGCTTTAGTGTTACAGCCGAAAAAGGAGTTGAATTTGCCCTCTTTGCGCTAGAAAGTGCCTGGGGCGGTGAGGTTTTTGTGCCCAAGCTTCCTTCATACAGGATTATGGAGCTGGCGCAGGCGATCGGCCCAGAATGTGAATTAAATATTATAGGAATCCGGCCTGGTGAAAAACTGCATGAAGAAATGATTTCTAAAGCTGATGCGCATAATACATTGGAGTTTGATAATTACTTTGTGATTTTGCCAACTGTACCTATTTGGAACGTGGAAGAATACTTGAAAGTATTTAATGGGGAGCGAGTAGCATCTTTTTTTGAGTACAATTCTGGCTCAAATGACCGATTTTTGAGTGTTGGGGAGATCGAAGAAGAGATTGGCATAAATGTTGATATGTATTAAATAAATCTAATGATGAATGACAAGGAATATTTTGCACATGAAACGGCTGTAGTAGATGATGGTTGTAGTATTGGTAATGGCGTAAAAATATGGCACTTTTCACATATAATGCCTGATTGTACAATTGGTGATCAATGCAACATTGGCCAAAATGTGGTTGTTTCACCTGGCGTAATTTTAGGTAAAAATGTAAAAGTTCAAAATAATGTTTCTATATATACTGGTGTAATCTGTGAAGATGATGTCTTTTTGGGCCCGTCAATGGTTTTTACCAATGTGATGAACCCAAGGAGTGCCATAAATAGAAGAAATCAATACATGAAAACAACTGTAAAACAAGGAGCTTCAATTGGAGCTAATGCAACTATCGTATGTGGAAATGATATAGGGAAATATGCATTTATAGGTGCAGGTGCAGTTGTAACTAAGGAAATTCCAGATTACGCATTAGTAGTAGGAAACCCTTCAAGGCAGATTGGCTGGATGAGTGAATACGGACACCGACTTGAGTTTGATGAAAATGGCATTGCATTTTGCTCTGAAAGTGGTGCAAAATACAAATTAGAAGAAGAAAAAGTATCGAAATATGCTTAAAACCATGAAAATAGACTTTGCCAATTTAAAGTTAGCCTATCAAGAGCACAAAGAAGAGTTTGATCAGGCTATATTGAAAGTCTGTGGTTCGGCAAAATATATAATGGGACCCGAAATAGTTTCTTTTGAAGAAAAGTTAAGTGAGTTTATTGGTGTAAAACATGCTATTTCTTGTGCTTCTGGCACAGATGCCCTTTTATTAGCCATGATGGCGATTAATATTCAGCATGGTGATGAGGTTATTACAACTCCTTTTACATTTATTGCAACGGGTGAAATGATTGCTTTGCTAGGTGCAAAACCTGTATTTGTAGATATTGAAGAAGATACCTATAATATAAACGCTTCAAAAATTGAAGAAAAGATAACTTCAAAAACTAAAGCGATCATGCCTGTTTCACTCTATGGACAAGTAGCTGATATGGATGAGATTAATCAAATTGCTGAGCGCCATAAACTAACTGTAATAGAAGATGCTGCTCAAAGCTTTGGGGCAACTTATAAAAATAAAAAAAGCTGTAATTTAAGCCATATTGCTTGCACCAGTTTTTTCCCAGCAAAACCTCTTGGATGTTTTGGAGACGGAGGAGCGATTTTTACAAATAGTGATCAATTGGCGGATAAAATAAAAAGCTTACGTGTACATGGTCAGACTAGGCGTTACCAACATAAATATATCGGAATTGGCGGGCGCATGGATACGTTGCAAGCAGCTATTTTAGACATCAAACTAAAATATTACGAAAAGGATATATTAGCTAGACAAAAAGTAGGGCAACTTTATGATGATCGAATAAGTAGCACACAAAAGGCACCCATTATTAAACCTGACAGAACTACTGTGTGGGCGCAATACTCCATAAGGGTACCTGTTAGAGACAAACTACAACAAAACTTAAAAGAAGAAGGAATCCCGACAGCAATTCATTACCCTAAGCCTCTTCATTTGCAAGAATGTTTTGACTATTTGTCACATCAAAAAGGAGATTTTCCCATTGCAGAAGCTATCTCTGAAGAAATACTTAGTTTACCAATGAATCCATACCTGAAAGTAGAAGAAATTGATTATATTGCAGATCAACTGAAACGATTTACCAACACTTGATCATGAAAAATTTTGCCTTAATAGGAGCGGCAGGATATATTGCACCTCGCCATATGAAAGCCATAAAAGACACAGGCAATGAGCTTTTGGCAGCATATGATAAAAATGATAGTGTCGGAATCATTGATTCCCATTTTCCGCAGGCTGATTTCTTCGTTGAATTTGAGCGTTTTGATCGCCATATTGAGAAATTGAAGTACGAACAAGATTTGTTTCTAGATTATGTCAGCATTTGCTCTCCAAATTATCTGCACGATGCACATATACGCTTTGCTTTAAGAAGTGGAGCCGATGCCATTTGTGAAAAACCACTTGTGCTCAACCCTTGGAATGTAGATAAGTTACAAAAAGTAGAAGAAAAAACAGGAAAAAAAATCTATAATATTCTTCAACTTAGAGTGCACCCCTCAATTATTCAACTTAAAGAAAAAGTTCAAAAAGCCAAAATAGGCACAAAATTTGATGTAGACCTTACCTATATCACCTCTCGAGGAAATTGGTATTATACTTCTTGGAAAGGTGATGTAACAAAATCAGGTGGTATCGCCACCAATATTGGTGTGCATTTTTATGATATGTTAGCTTGGATTTTTGGAGAGGTACAAGAAAATATTGTACATGTGCATGAAAATGATCGAGCTGCTGGGTATTTGGAATTCGAAAATGCAAGAGTGCGATGGTTTTTGTCCATCAATGCTCAATATTTACCTAAAAGTATTAGAGAAAAAGGACAAACGACCTTTAGATCGATTACTATAAATGGAGAGGAGCTTGAGTTTAGTGGGGGGTTTACTGATTTACATACGTTGGTATACCAGGATATATTAAAGGGGAAGGGATATGGTTTGGAAGATGCACGTACTGCTATTGAGATTGTACATGATATACGGAATTCGGAGCCTGTTGGGGTGAGGGGGGAAATGCATGAGCTTATGGTTTCCTAATAAATGTCTGGTCTATTAACAAGAATACGAAATAATAGCTTTATTAAGCATGTCATTACATTAATGACAGGAACTGTAATCGCTCAAATTATTCCATTTGTTGCTGCACCTTTCCTCTCCAGAATATATTCTCCTGAAGATTTTGGAAGATTAGCACTGTACCTTTCTGTGATTCAAATATTGGGAGTTATTTCAAATGGGAGGTATGAGCTTGCCATTGCGCTGCCAGAGGAAAAAGAAAAAGGAGTAAAGATTACTATTTTGTGTATTATTATATCTCTGTTGATGAGTGTAATATCATTAATCTTAATACTATTGTTTGCGGATGAAGTTGCCATACTTTTGGGCGATAAATTACTTTCAAAGTGGTTGTATTTTGTGCCAATTAGTATATTAATGATGGGGCTATTTAATGGCTTAAACTATTATAATATTCGAGAAAAAGAGTTTAAAAATATAGCAAAAGCAACTATTTTGAAGGCATCAGGAGGTAATTTGTTACAACTTATTTTTGGACTCATAAAATGGAATTCTGGAGGACTCATTATCGGTCAGGTTAGCTCTCACTTTTTTGGAAATATTTCTTTGATTAAGAGTCTTTTAAGACAAAAACACATTATTAAATCAATTAATAAAGTTGACCTATTCAACTTGGCTAAACGTTATCAGGACTTCCCAAAGTATTCTATGTGGGGAATTTTTATGAATGCAATATCAGCTAATGCAACAAATATATTTGTGTCAAAAATGTTTTCTTTGACAGCAGTAGGATTTTATGCTCATGCATATAGATACCTTGGCTTACCTGCAACAGTTATTGGAAATGCTTTTTCGCAGGTTTATTTACAAAAGTCTTCTGAGCAAAGGCGTATTCATGGAAATGCAAAGTCAATATTTGTGTCAACACTGCTTAAGCTATCAATTGTTTCGGCTGTAATATTAACTTTTGGAGTGCTTTTTGTGGAAGACGTTTTTGCTATTTTTTTCGGAGAGAATTGGAGAGTGGCTGGAAGTTATGCCAAAATATTAATTCCTGTATTTTGTGTTAGATTTGTTGTAGGCTCTTTAAGTATAACATTTAGTGTATTTGAGAAGCAAAGGGAATCAATGTTTTGGAATGCCATACTTTTTGTATTGAGTATATCGATTATGTTGATCTCTTTCCAATTCAGCTTTGTGATAGAAAGATTTCTTTACTATTATGTAGTTATATTATCATTATTTTATTTGGCCTTATTGTTTAGAACATTTCAAATTAGTAAAGGTGATTTATGATGAAATTTGCCCATAAAATTAGAAGAAATATTAGGTACATTGGAATTAAAAATATGATATATTATTTCTTTATTCAAAGAATATTAAGGATCAATTCGCATGTTCCTTGGCCAGTACATCATTCTTCAATTGTAACTGATCCAGATAAGATTCTACTCAGACATTGGCGTCCTTATCCAGGGTATTTACCTGGACAATATTTTCAGGCCATGAATGGGATTGAAATTGGTCGGAACGTGCGAATTGGACCATCTGTAAAGGTGATTTCTGCGAGTCATAACTTACTTGACTACGATAAACATGATGATGCTACTCCAATAATAATAGGTGATAATTGTTGGTTAGCAGCAAATGCGGTTATACTACCGGGTGTTGAATTAGGAGAGCATACAATTGTTGCGGCAGGTGCGGTTGTAAATAAGAGTTTCCCTGAGGGAAATTGTATTTTGGGAGGTGTACCTGCAAAAATCATAAAAAAAATTAAGACATACCAGGGAAATTCAACTTGGTAACAGATAGTAATGAATAAAAATTGCGCTGTAATTTTGGGAGGATATGTGAATGGTTATTCAATCATTCAGGAATTACATGAGCAAGGTGTTGAGCATATTGCATTACTGCATTATGGTAACCAGGTAGCTAGTTATAGTAAAAAATTAACTTTGATTTTAAAAATTAGCAAAAAAAAGGAAGATTTATTATTAAATTTGAAAAAAATAAATGAAAAATTCGAAAAATTAGTAATTTTTCCTACGGATGATCATCAACTTGAGCAACTTCATGAACTCCATGACCAACTTCAATCATTTTGCTTCTTGCCGTTTAATAAAACCAATTTGAATGCAGCGTTGGATAAGTTTGTGCAATATGAGTTTTGTGAGCAATTAGGTGTTCCCTATCCCAAAACCATCTCGATAAATACTCAAAGTGATGCCAGTCAATTGGATAGACTTCCATTTCCCATTTTGATCAAACCAAATAAAAGAGAAGATCTCAATTCAAATGTGTTTAGATCCCTTTTAGTACATTCAGACTCAGAACTTGATAAAGCCAAAATGAAACTAAAAAAATATATGGAGCAGGGCTTTACTTTTTTAGCTTCTGAGTGCATTCCGGGCCATACAAATGGCACAATTTATGCTTATACTGCATATAGAAGCCCCAATTCAAAAAAGATAGAAAATGAGTGGGTTGGTCGCAAGCTGACTCAATACCCAAGTGATTATGGTGTTTTTTCAAGTGCTTCAAATGAGGCACCAGCAATCATTATGGAGCAAGGTAGAAAATTAGTAAAAGGAATGGACCTTTATGGCATTTGTGAGCCTGAGTTTAAATGGGATCCCAGAGATGGTAAATATAAGTTAATGGAGATAAATTTACGGTCTATGATGTGGCATAGAACGGGTAATTTGGCGGGTGTATATCTTCAATATACCCAATGGTGTGATGCCATAAAAATTCCAATTAATAAACAAGCTCAACAAAAAATAATGGTCAAATTCTCTTATCTGAAGCATGAAATGATAAATTTATTGGTGAGAAAAAGATACTATAAGTATTTTAAGGGTAACCTGCGTGGGGCAACGCTGGCATTATGGGATAGGAAGGATCCTTTGCCTTTTGTAATTGATCAGTTTTATACCATTATTGAGTTTGTAAAAGTTTTTATCAAAAAAATAATTCGTAGATAATATGCCTAAATCCATCACTAACCGCATTAAAATTTTTGTGAGGAGAATGAGGCTTCGGCGGCAGGGCGTTAAAATTTACAATAATACTGTATTTTACAATGTAACCTTTAAGGGAACAGCCAAAATTGAGCCATATTGTCGTTTGGTAGGAGAGCCATACATTGAGATTGGAAAGAATTTTTACTTAAATGCAGGGTGCCATCTGCTTGGAGAGATTTCATTTGGGGATGATGTGATGATTGGACCTAAGACAATATTTTGGGGTAGGGATCATGGAATGGAGCTTGGTATACCCATGAACCAGCAACCTCATGTCAATAGTCCCATTAAAGTAGGTAATGATGTTTGGATAGGGGCAGCGGCAATCATATTGAAGGGTGTAAACATAGGAAATGGCGTAGTTATTGGTGCGGGAGCTGTTGTAACAAAAGACGTGCCTGAAAATGCCATTGTAGTTGGTAATCCCGCCAGAGTTATTAAATATAGATGTTGATGCTTGTTTTACGTACTTCTGCAATTTGTCAAGATGAAAAAAACTATGTTTTCAAAATCATATTTGGTGAATTTTTGAACCTAGACTATGAGATAAGCTTCGATGACCAGATAGATAATACTATAATAAGCCTGGCAACTAAAAAATTGATAGTATCGGATGTGTTTTTTCAACAATTTAAAACAAAAGAATGGTTGAGCGAGGAGAGTGTGCCAAAATTACCACTACAGAAATCTAATCTTTTAACACAAATATCAAGCGATGATGCTAATACCGTGATCCCAATCTTATTTGGCGAAGATAAAATCGAGGTTTCGGATGATCAGATTAACATTGGCATTGACATTTTTGGTGCATGTTTTTTTATGCTATCCAGATATGAGGAACTCATTATAAAAGATAAAGATGAGCACGGGCGTTTCCCAGTTAGTTCTAGTGTGGCCTTCAAAGAAAAATTCTTAGAAATACCCATTGTAGATATTTATGTAGAAATATTATGTCATTACCTTAAAAAGATTAATCCTAGCATAAGGTTTAAAAAAATAAAAAGTGCTACTATACTAAGCTGTGATGTTGATTTTTTTTATGATCGTGGGGTTCAATTTCCAAATATTATAAAACGAATTGGCAAAAACATACTTTTAGATAAATCACCTACACAAGCAATAAGTTCATTCAATGTCTTTTGGCAAACACATATGCTTGGAAATAGAGATAAGGATCCATTTAATACCTTTGAATATATGATGGATATTTGCGAAGAAAGGGGGTTAAAGATGGCTTTTTATTTCATCCCTCTAAATAATAAGCAACCTATAGATGGGGACTATGATATTGATAGTAAGCAGACCCTACAACTCATGAAGAAAATAATCAACCGGGGGCATGAAGTAGGTTACCATGGGAGTTATGACTCATACAAAAACTCTAGTAAGTCTATAGAAGAAGTAGACTTATTAAAAAGAGTATATCAAAAAGCTGGAGGAAATCCTGAGGATATTAAAGGTGGAAGACAGCATTATTTAAGATGGGAAACCGGTGTTACTGAGCTCAACTGGGAGGAAGCAGGACTTAGATACGATTCAACTTTGGGTTATGCAGAACATATTGGCTTTAGGTGTGGTACGTCCAGAGAATATAGTTTTTATAGCTTACTTGAAAGAAGAATGTTGCATATGAAGATAAGGCCGTTGTTGGTGATGGAAGTAACGCTATTTGAAAAGAAATATATGGCTTTAGATGATTTAGCCTATAAAAAAGAAGTCGATAAAGTTAAATATTGGGCTAAACGATATGGCAATTATACATTGCTTTGGCATAATTCGAGTTTATCGTATGATAAGATGAGGCAAGCATTAACTCATTGTATTTAATAGTTTTTAACCATTCTAGTTATTTTTTGATCAAATCAATAAAAAAAACATATAAAAATTTAAAATATGAGGGAATCTTTTTCCTAAATTCTGGTTCTGCATATATTCGGTAAGGCATTCTTAGGTTCATCTTATCAACCCATTTCGGATAGTATTGAATATTATATGCAGTTTGATGCATAAAGCCACCACATGTGTATCCCTGCCCTTCCCAACCCTCTTTTTTCAAGTCAATAAGGAATTGCTCCTGAAGTGGGGCGCCCATTCCAACAATTACAATATCAGGGTTTAACATTGTAATATTTTTTAACTCTATGATACGCTCATCATGCTCAAAATATCCATTTCTATATCCTATGACATCAAGCTTTGGATAATTAGTTTTAATATTGTTAATGAATTGTTCAATTACCTCTTTTTTGGTTCCAATAAAATAGATAGATTTACTTTGTTGAATAGCTTCATTAAACACAATGGGGGCAAGTGAGGTCATATCAAAACTATGCCTGGGTACTTTAATTCCACAAAATATTCTTAAAAACAGAACCAATAACCAACCATCAATATAAATTTTATCTAGCTGTTTGTAAATTTCAATGTGCTTTCTTGCAATTACATATGAAGCAGGGTTTAAGAAGGAGGCGTTAAATGTCTTCTGATTATTCTGCAATTTCTTTTTCAGGATTTTTATCATTGTATGATTTTGATAATAATAAAGTTGAACAAATTGCTAAGAATACTACACCTTTGTTTCTGTCTAATAATGATTCTGTAAAACTAGATGTAAAAAAAAGTAATACAAATGCCATAAGTAGCCAATTTTTTGACTTATATCCTTTATAAAACATTAATGTTAAAATAAATAAAAAGAATACTAATATGGGTGCTCCGTGCGCAATCGCAATATCAATGTATTGATTATGTGCATTATATTTGTTAATGTATTCCCAACTTTTTTTTGGCCTGTTTTCTTGTAGAGCATTAATTACATCACCTGTTCCATATCCTATCCATGGAGATCTATTTATTGTTGTTAAACCTGAGTTCCAATTTCGAACCCTAGAATTATCTTTATCACCGAAAACTTCTCCTTCGAACCTTTGTTTTATGTCTGAATTTTGGTAAAAAACGAAAATAAAAGATGTAATAATTATAAAAAATGCTAATAATTTAGCAATTCTATTTCTATACTCAATAACAATATAAATAATTATAAATAGACATAGATTTAGAAAGGCCATTTTCGCACCAAGTAATACAATTAATACTAATGTTAGTAAACATATACACCATGTAACAAATTTCGCATGGCTATAGTAATAATAAACGATAAAAACAGAAAAAATTAAGTACATGCCCAGATAGGGTATATGAAGTTCAGAATTACTTATAAAAAAATCTCTTAATGTTTGGTTTTCGTTTAAAATGAAATAATTAATAATTAGCCAGATACAATGAATATATAATGAAGTGTTAAAAAAGATGAATAGTTTTTTTAATTCAATGCTTTTAGGTGTTGATAGTAATATTGGATGAATTAATAAACTAGCTCGTATTTCCAGTGTGAATAAGCCTTGGCTTATATTTTCTGTATACAATAACCCAATGATATGGATAAAATAATAAATCGGTAACAAATGAGTTGGATGATTGAATCCCAGATATAAATAGTTTTTATTTGCGATCCAAATTAGTCCATATAGAATTGTGGAATAAGTAAAAAAACTAAACCCCCAAGGCATGGATATGATCATGAGTAGTAAACTAAACTGCTCAAGCTTTTTCTTGTAGTCTTTTTTTTCCATAGCCGCAATATATACCCAAGATTAGCATGCCATAACCTAATGCGTATGGGGAAAAGGCCTCTTCTTGAAAAATCCCTTGAAATACCATTAAAAATGGAATGATTAGTATTGCATGATTAATGTATTTTTTGGAATGTGTAATGATATAAAATAATGATATAAAATATAAAATTGCCATCACACCTAAACTTGAAAAAATAACACCAACCATACTTTCGCTCCCATTATAAAAACGAGTCCAATACCCACGGTTTGGTAAGGCATTACCATTAATTGAAGTAAGTCTCATATCTGATAAATTCCCAGAGAAACCTATTCCATTTCCAATGGGATTTTCTATTAAACGTTCAAATCCCGCAAAAAAACCTATTATATGCTCATTATGAGATAAATATCCTGTTAAAATAATCAAGGACCAAAATGGTAAAAGTACAACTAACATGAGTGTAAAGTCCACTTTTCCTTTACTATATTTGTTTTGGAGCCAAAATATAAATATTGACAGTATTGCAAATAAAATTGCACCTTTCGAAAAAGAAACAAAAAAAACAATAAAAAAAACAACCAGATACTCTAGGATATTAATTTTCCTATTAAAATAAAGATAGGTAGCGCTAATATACATTACATAAGAGTAACTTATTGTGTTTTTTAATAGTGATCCATAGCGAAATGAATGATATTTAATTACATTCCAATTTAAAAATTTTGTTGTAAATCCTTCTCGTATTTCTGAAATAGTCATATTGTTATGATACTTCAATGAAAAATAGTATTCGTCATTCACCAGGTCCATAAATAAAGGTGAAACCCTTCCTAAAATGGCACTAACAGATAATACTACAACTGAAATTAATATGATCTTGTCTAATTTATTTTTTATTTTAGATTCATTTTCCTTGGATATTAAATAGCCAAGAACGTAAAAAAAGAAAGGTAAGGTTAATAGTCGAAAGTATATCAAAGATTGAATTGAATTATAATAAATTATACCTAATCCAAGATAACTTGATAATACTATTAACACTATAAATATAATTAAGTAAATGTTTCTATTGACAGTTTTAAGTTTGAAGTTTCTATAAACAATAAACATGAAGATAGAAATAACAGGTATCAAAAAGTTATAAACATGCAAAAACTTAAAATGGAATTGATCAGTAATATTGAAAGAAAATAATCCAATAAAGAAATTTTGAAATATTATGTTTAAAACTTGGAAGTAAATATTCTTATAAAATCCTACAAACAATATCAAGATTAATGTTAACGCCCCAACCCAAATATTAATTGAAGAGAAAAAATATATGATTAGCAACACGATTAATGCATTAATTATCTTCTTCATATATTTTTTTGAAAAATTCTATTCTAGCACATTCAATATCATCAACATGAACAAATTTATTAACATCACTTTCATTTAATATGAGTTGATCACATTGATTTATGAATGTAGAAATTTTGTCTGCAGCAGCCAGTATTTTTTTTTCATTATTTTCTAACACTAATGCCCAACTTGGATAACCATTAATTTTAAATGTGGTTTCAAGGTAAGGGACTATTACTGGGATTCTACATGCAACATACTCCCTCACCTTTAAAGGACAAGCCTCATTCATTTTTTTCCTATGTAGTGCCAGTGTGCCAATTGCGGCAGTTGAATTTATGAGAATAGGTAAATATTCTTCTTTCTTTAAAAAACCATGATAAATCATGTTTTTTGGTTTAGTAGAGGGATTACTAATTGAAATACCAACTACATGAAAAGTTATTTCTGGCAGTTTTATAGCAAGCTTTTCCAAAATATCAACACCATGCCAGGGCATATTTGGCGAACCTATAAAGAAAATACTTTTTTCTTTTTTTTTATTCTTTTTTTTAAATTTTATTACATCTGAATACAAGTTGACATCAATTGAATTGGGTACTACCACGCTTTTCGTACTTTTAATACTTTGATCAATTTCAAATGTTACAGAGCAAATTCCATCAACATTCTTTAATATCTCACTGCCAAATATCTTAAAATATAAGTATCTAAGTAAAAATTTTGGACTTTGATATGCCTGTAGTTTAATTTCAGATTTAAAATCAGTATTTACTTCAAGGATTAACTTGTAGAAATGGCCCAATTTCTTATAAAATGGCTGAAATATTGATGCCCTGGCATAGATAATATTGGGGTTTTCTAAATTAATAAGTTTTAAAGCTTTGTTGAAAATCTTACTTAAGCCAATCTTATACCTTAGCAGCTCAAATGAAAAGGACATATTCTTTTTTAAATAAATCGCTTTTATTAGCCCCTTCCTATGAATCTCCCTTAGTGGCGTATTTTCAATGGGCATACTATTCGCTGGCAAAATAAGCAAAACACAAACATTATTACCTAGTTTAACCCAAGCTTGAACCTGTGAGTGTATTTTTATAAGAACACCGGGATATTTATCTAATTCAATAGGTAATAAATATAAAATCTTCAATATTTTAATTGTTTCTAGATAATCAAGAATCAAATATAGTGAAATTATAATTATTTCTTTCCAATAAATTATTGTAAAGTCATTTTACATAACCTATCTTTACTTACTGTTGACAAGGTTTAGTATTTGTTTTTATTAGCAGTAAGTTAAATAATAAACAATAGTTTATGGGAGTAACGGGTAAGGTAGCAAAAAAACTAATTAATTATGATTCCAGCGAGTCGTTTGCATTTAAGATGAGGAAAAAACGAGCTCAAAGAATAGAAGACCTAATCAGGAATTGTTTTGATCAATTTGGGGAGGTTAAAATCATTGATGTAGGAGGAAGAAAGACATACTGGAATATAATTGATAAGGAACTTTTATTGCGCCATAATGTGCACATTACGGTTATCAATTTACCAAATGAGCCACTTGAAAGAAATGATGAACTTTTTACATTTCTACATGGAGATGGCTGTGACATGTCTGAATTTAAAGATAACTCATTTCATTTAACACACTCCAATTCTGTAATTGAACATGTTGGAGATTGGAGTCGAGTTTTGTCATTTTCGAATGAAGTATTACGTGTTTCTCAAAAGCACTATTTGCAAACACCTAATTTCTGGTTTCCAATTGAACCCCATTTTGTTGCCCCAATAATTCATTGGTTGCCGAAATCAATGCGAATTAAACTGGTCCAAAATTTTGATTTAGGGTGGTATAAAAAAACTAAAAACTATCAAGAAGCAAAAGAGATTGTAGAAGGTAATAATTTACTTACTAAAAAACAACTAATAGGACTTTTTCCAGATCATAGTTTATATAAGGAAAAGTTTTTTGGCTTAACCAAATCATTAATTCTTATTAAAAATTAATAATTTATTAACTAGTTTTAAAACATTTCGTACCTTAAATTTATGTTAATAACAAATAAGCTATGCACAACACTCAAGAAACTAACGACGAAATTGATCTAATTGAGCTGTTTCGAATTATTGGAAACAAATTAAATCAATTATTTAATTGGATTAATAAATTAATAAACTTTGGCCTTAGTAATGCGATAGTTTTGTTGATTACTCTTATTATTGGTAGTGCTGCTGGATTTTTTTTCTCCAATAAAACGGATAAATCATTTAGTTCGACGGCTACCCTTTCTTCAAACTTTGTCATCAACCAAATTATTTTTGAGTTGATCGCATCTATTCAGCAGGCTATTGAAGATGAAAATTCGCTTTTTTTTGATCAAAACAAGCTACTTACGTCAAAAGAGTACCTAAATAAAATTGAATTTATGCCATTAAATGAAGATGATGATACGCTAAAGAACAAAAAGCCATTTTATTTGATGCTTAGCTCAAATGTTGGTGCGAAATTACCTGAAATACAAGATGAAATTTTAAATTACATTAGCCAAAATGAATATGTAAAGCTAAATAAGGAGAAGTTTCTTTCAAGACACAAAAAGCTCCTTACCGAATACCAAAAAGAACTCTCGTCTCTCGACAGCCTCAAGAACATCTTAAAAACCATCGATAAGGTAAAGACCATTAATGATAAGGAAGGTGTAATCCCATATATTGACCCCACAGCCGTATATGAAGAGCAAATCAAACTCATTCGAGAAAAAATAAATATAGAGGAGCGTCTTATGGATCAGGAAACTATCCGTATCATCACCCCAGTCATGGCGAAAAACAAACCTGACCTCTCCGAGAAAAAATCGGGTGCTATATTTGGATTAGTATTGACCTTTATCGTATACATCATTATCTATCGAAAGCGTGAAAAATGGAAAATTGTGCGAACTTAATTTAACCCACAATAGATACTGTGGTGAATAATGCGGGTTAACCCTGTATCTCCATAATTTGACCAAAAAAATCATATTCTGATTCTGCTGATTGAGGCGTGATTTTTTTGATGATTGATCTTAAGGTCATAAGTAAATAAATGCGCCTTTTATTCGATAATTGGTGTTCAAATTTAATTCTTGCTTTGCCATTATTAAATACTAAGGTCAGAAAATACGGGTATATATTTTGGCTTCAAGGCCAACAACAAATAACAGAGAAATCAAAAATAAGAGTGGGCTCAAGATCATCTCTCTGAGCACGCTGGTTGCAAGCGTTAATTCAACTCCCTTTGGTAGGTTATCCAAATCAAAATCTTCAAGCGGTGCTTCATTGTCCTTACTGAACCTTATGTGATGACTACAATTTGGGCAGGTTGCCTCATATTGTTTTACTTAATAAAATGGTATTTTATGGTAACATTTCGGGCATCGGAGTTCACCTCGGTAAATCATAGTGAAAAGTTTAGGTTCATGATATCATGTAAATTTTATGCAATTGGTATACAGTTGTATTTTTCTTTGATTTAAGTAAAATTTCAATAAATTTTGCTAATTACGTTTATTTATAAAAATTAGGGCAATATTCTTTTAAAGGTTATTGAATTAAGAAGCAAAAAAAAATTTCGGGAGAAAGGGTAACATTTTTAATAAAAATGGTATAAATAGTAAAGAAGTCATTAATTTGCCATCAAAAGAGATATGAAATTAAAAATAGCAGCTCAAGAAAGATCAAAAATTAATACACCTCCCCGCTCGAAACTTCCTCAAAAGGATTTAGCGCCAAGTAGTAAAGAAGGAAAAACGATGCAAATGATGTCAAATAGTGGTCAGAATTCAAGAGAAAGTCAACTCATTCAAATGATGAGTGCAAGTAATGCACTGTCCGAACATTCAAGTGAGCCAGCTATTTCAAATGAGTTGCAAGCCATCGAAAACCCTGACTTCTTTAAGTTCTTAGTTGATAATAATTTGCCAAACTTGTGGCAGATTGCAAAGCACTTCAATTTAGACTATCAACAGTTACTAAATTTAAATAAGCACTTGGAGCCAACGAATATGCACAAAGGTGATATCGTATATTTACCAGAAGGAACCTTATCAGAAAAACCTGAAAAAAAAGAGCAAAATAAGACTGAAATAGAAAAGGATAATGATAGTTCCGTTAAAAAAATTGCATTTACGTTTGATGATGGTCCAATTGCTGGTATAACAGAGCAAATTGTTAATATGATGTCGGGGATGCATGCCATGTTTTTCCTAACAGGTGAAAACTTATCTAATAAGGATGAGCAATTCAGAATTGTAAATTTGATTCTGAAAAATGGCCACCAAATAGGGAATCATTCCTATGAACATAGCTGGTATACTCCAAAATATCTTGATGCACTTGATAACCCAGAAAAAATGAAGGATTTTGTTGATAATTTTGTAAAAAATGCAAAACATTTCCAAAAACTATTTGAAGATAGAGGGATGAAGTTTCCTGGATTTGAAATAGCTAGATTAACGGGCTCAGGAAGTAAGTTAAAAGATAAAGAGGGTGAGCGTATTACTAAATTTTCTGATAGACTAGAACGTGATTTAGGATTAGTGAGTGTTTCCTGGACATATGAGTTTGCACCCAATGGAGTTTTGAATCACGTTAATGTAAGCAATTGGAATGATATAAAAGGAGTAGCTGCTGACCGTGGCTACTTGCCAAAAAATGGAGATGTTATCTTACTTCATGATAGGCATTGGAAAGGAAGAGCAGATAAATTAAAGCAATTAATTAATTTCTTAAAATCAAAAGGATATTCATTTGGTAAGATTAGTAAATCAGGTACGGTTGAATAATATGATATTTATTAGCGTGCTATTTTTTGCTTGTGCAGGTGATAAAAAAAGCAAAAATAACCTGGAAAACACTACACAATTTATTCGCCAAACAGATGGATTAGAATATGCTCATTTTGACACCCTACTAGTTGCCCCAATTTTTAATTGGTCTTATGACAATTCCAGTATTGGCAAGCGGTTATCAATTAATGATATTACTTGCCTTGATACAGCAACCTATTTTAAACCTAGGCATTATATGATAGAAGAATATCAATTTTATATAGTTCATAAAATCAAGATGTCTGATGTATATGATGGTATTATTGTGAGATGGGTATTTGGTAAGCAGCTACAGTATGTTGACTTATTGGTGATAGATAAAACCTCCAATAAAATTATTGATCAATTACGGCTGTCAGAGTATTTAGGTAGTGAGGGTGAGTATATACATTCAAATAGTTGGGTTATAAATAAAAAAAATGGTATCAGTCAAGAAATTATATCAAGAAAATACCATAATTACCTTTTAAATAATGATATACAGGTGAGTGATAGTTTAATTTTGGTGAATTGGAAGGGCAAAGAATTTATACAAACGGTTACACATAATTTAGAAAAGGAGTGGTTTAGGCTTTTCGAGTAGAATCACCTTTTTATTAACTCTGAAGTTCATATACTATTTTAATACATGACTATCCGTTATAATACCCAACCGAATTCTGGCGCAGGTTCCCCGAACCTGTGCCCATGTGGTGTTCATCTAATTTGAACAAAATTGGCAAATTACGTGCAAAATATAGTTGGATTTTATGCTGGTTTTTGGACAAAATAATCGTTCTGGACTTGCAACTAAATTTGTTACAAAAAGTTAAGCCACATTTTTAATATTATTACTAGTTTTTAAAAATACTTCCATTTCTAAAGGAGACCGATAGC
>JAUIFR010000021.1 GCA_030430325.1 Bacteroidia bacterium
ATATATTCAAAATACGAGTTTTCATTCATAAAATAGCGTTTAATTTTTAAGACTACTTAACTACTAACTTCAAATATAAAACACGCTTCATTTCCAGATTCATAAAAAAATACGTAGTTTAGTCCAAAACTTAAACTGGATCATGCGAAAGATTTTTTGGATCATGCTATGTATTCCCTTGCTTACTTTTGCGCAAAAAGGCGTTAATCTAGAGCGGGGATTATTAATTCACTTACCATTTAATACAGCTGAAGCTAAGGATATTGGCCCGTACCATCATCCTGCTCAAATCACAGGAGCCACTTGGGAAGAAGATGCCCGTTGTGGTGACCCTGCATATTTTTTTGACGGGAAAGATGACTTTATCGATTTTGGAAATGCGGATGAGCTCAATGGGGACTTTAATGGCCTAACGATATCTGTTTGGGTTAAGGCTACCGATGTGCAACCTAGAGATTTTGGTTTAATTGTGGGAAAGTGGGCCTTTGATGAAGAAAAAGATCAATTTGGGTTATTTTTAAGTAATAAACGTAAAATCTCATTTTCCATAGGGGATGGGGAAAAGTTTGGCTATGGAGTTTATACCAATACGCGCATTCAGAATCATGAGTGGTACCATATTGTAGCGGTTTGGAATAAATCTACAAAGGTTGGTTTATTCGTAAATGGACGTATGGATCTTATTGGCAAGCAACATGGTAATGGCATCAATGCGAAATCGCCTATTTCTTTGAAGTTAGGGCGTCAAAATGTAGGGCAGGAGCGACCTTTTAAGGGGTATGTTGATCAAGTTCGAGTCTATAATCGATCACTTAGTATTCAAGAAATTAAGCATCTTTACATGATAGAGAGCTTGGTTTGCCGACGAGTATATTTAGAAGGGCGTGTCATTGATGTGCAAACCAAAAAGCCAATTTCAACACCTATTTTAATTGATGGGTTGAATAGTAAATTTGAATACGAAACGGTGAAATCAGAGCCAGGAACAGGTAAGTATAAAGCAACGCTGCCTATAGGTTTCAAATTTGGATTACATGTAAATGAGGCAGGGTATAACCCAAAGAATGATAGTGTACGAACGGGTAGGCTAAGAAATAATACCATAATTAAGAAGGATTTGTTGCTGCTGCGGGAAGGAGTGGATACAACCAAGATGATGATTGAAGGGGTGGTCCTTGATATCCATACCAAAAAACCTGTGGAGGCAGAGATCGCCTTTGAAGACCTTGAGAGTGGGGGGGAAGTCATACGGGTAGTGACGGAGAAATCAACAGGTTATTATAAAGCAGGATTGCCGCCAAACTTTAATTTGGGATTTTATGCGAAAGCGGATGGGTATATTTCGGTAAATGAAAATATAAATACTTCAGGGTATACAAGTAGTGACACCATCCGTAAAGACTTGCTGCTTGTGCCGTTAAATATTGGTGAAATAGTTCGACTTAATAATATTTTCTTTGACACAGATAAGGCCATTCTAAGATCAGAGTCATTTTCGGAGTTATATCGTTTACAGCAATTGTTGGAGGAAGTTCCCACTTTAATTATAGAAATTAGTGGACATACAGATAATGTAGGCTCAGACACCTATAACGAGGACTTATCGCAGCGTAGAGCCAATGCAGTCATGAATCATATAATAAGTCAAGGAATTGATCCAGAGCGTATTACAGCTAAAGGATATGGGGAATCGAAACCAGTAGATACCAATGCTACGGCTGAGGGCAAGCAAAATAACCGACGGGTAGAATTCAAAATCATTGCAAAGTAATAGAGATGGAGCACTTGATTTCAATGCAAGATTTGGAGCAATCGGAGCTTCTTAATTTAATGAATTTAGCAAAAAACATTGAAAATAAGGATGTTCTTATTGATTTGAGGGGAAAGTTGGTCGCTTTGTTGTTCTTTGAACCCTCTACCCGAACGAGGTTTTCCTTTGAAGCCGCCATGAAGAAACTTGGTGGCGAGACCTTTTCGATGACAGGGGATCAGCATTATTCCACCAAAAAAGGGGAGACTATAAAAGATACACTAAAGACCATTAGCATGTATGCTGACCTGATTGTCGTGCGCTCAGCGGTTGAGGGTATGGCAAGATATGCAGCCGAGATTGTAGATATTCCAGTAATTAATGCCGGTGATGGTGCCAATCAACATCCTACACAAGCTCTTTTAGATTTATACAGTATCCAGAAAACCCAGCAAAAATTAAAAAATTTAAAAATTGCCATGGTGGGTGACTTAAAATTTGGCCGAACGGTTCACTCATTGGCTCAGGCCATGGCATCATTTTCACCCCAGCTATTTTTTAGCTCTCCTTCCCACTTAGCCATGCCAAAACATATTAAAAATGATTTAGAGAAAGCTGGTGTACATTACCAAGAGCAAAAAGATTTTGACCGAAATATTAGTCAACTGGACATATTATATATGACCCGCATTCAAAAAGAACGGTTTGCAGATCCCGAGGATTATGAGCGTGTTAAGAATACATTTATTTTAAAGCGGTCCATGTTGCAGGATGTCAAACCAAACTTTAAAATTATGCATCCATTACCACGTGTAAATGAAATTGAAAAGGAGGTAGATAACACACCTTACGCCTATTATTTTCAACAAGCACAAAATGGTATGTTTATACGCCAAGCAGTCATTGCAGTTTTGTTAAAAGCAGTAAGTTTATGAAAGTACTTAAGGTTGATGCTATAAAAAACGGAACAGTGATTGATCATATTGCTGCGGGTAGATCCCTCGAGGTAGCCAAAATATTGGATTTATCTGGAAATGATGAAGTGATGGTAGGTATCAACCTAAGTTCAAAGAAAGCAGGCAAAAAAGATATCATTAAAATTGAGAATAAGGAGCTTTCTGTTGTTGAAGTGCAGCGCATTGCATTAGTAGCACCAGAAGCCACTCTGATCATTATTCAAAATTATGAAGTGAAGAAAAAAGAGAAGATTAGTATACCAACAGCCATTGAGGCGCTTATTCAATGCCCTAATCCCACTTGTGTTACAAATCAAGAACATTTAGATACGCTATTTACTATAAATCAACAACCATTACAGTTGCGATGTCAATACTGTGAAAAGAGTTACCAAGTGGGAGAAGTAAATTTTTTGTTATAATTATTAAGAATAATGGTAATTATAGATAAACTGGCTCAAGACCGCTCCAAATTTTTTGTTGAAAAATTAGCCATTGAGATAAGTGAAAATTTGAGCTATTACGATGAACTCATCGAGGTAATGCTCACCAATAATTCAGTCTTGGCCGATCGTGCAGCATGGGTGTTTAGCCATGTTATTGAACGAAATTTACCATTAGCACAAGATGATTTACCAGCGCTAATTAATTACTTAAAACATAGTAGCAGTAGAACACCAGTTATTAGAAATATAGTCCGTTATCTGCAGCAAATTGAAATACCACAGGAGCTTGAGGGAGTATGCTATGATAATTGCTTTCAATTGTTTATGAATAACCAAACACCTGTTGCCATTAAAGTATTTACGATGACTGTTTTGGCAAAAATTGCCATCCGCTATCCAGATCTAATCAAAGAAGTAACAGAAAGCATCAATTACCAGCTACCTCGAGCCTCAAGTGGTTTTAAAAGTAGGGCAAAAAAAACATTTAAAATGCTTGAACGGTCCACTGGATTTGAAGAGGTAGATGTGGTCAAAAGGCCCCGTTCAATAGATAGTTTTATGTGATAAATTGAATAAAATTAGCTAAATTTATTTAAATAATAAACTTTTTGTATAAAAATAACCTTAATTTATTAGAACTTTAAATCTTCTGTTAGCTCACCAAGAATGGTTTTGAGTGGTCGAATGGCATGAATATTTTCAATAGCTGGCCCAGCGCACCATACTGTTTTGTAAGTTGCCTTTTGTGCAGCATTTTCTACCTGTTTTAATCCCTTATAGGCGATCAACATTTTTACATATTTTTTCAAGCGTTTATTCTTTAGTAAAAATTTCTCAAATCTTGTCGCATCGGTGCCCATTTTTTGAACATATGGTGTATTGATCACAGTCAAGTGTGATCCTGATAATTTAGTGGTTAATACAATATCTTTTTCGCCATATTCAATTAAAGCATTTCTGTAATCTTCCGATATATTTGCCTCTTGAGCAGCCAAAAAAATGGTCCCAATTGACACGCCAGATACACCTAGCTGTAAGGTTGATTTAAGCTGAGCAGCATTACCTATTCCTCCAGCAGAGATGATAGGGATTCCGCAAGCATCTTTAAGCATTGGTATTAATTGCTCTTTTGGGTAGGGCCCACAATGCCCTCCTGCTTGACTATTTACTGCAATGATGGCATCGGCGCCTTGTTTTTCTACTTTTTGGGCATATTTTACATCTACCACATCGCAGAATACCTTAATACCAAGTGGTTTGCAAATTTGTATGGTCTCTTGAGGGTTTCCTAAGGAAGTTATAACATATTCTACGCCTAGTTCGGCAATAGTTTTGAGTTGTTGTTTATATTTTAAATTTGATTTGTTAACGATAAGGTTAACCCCAAAGGGTTTATTCGAGCGGGATTTTATTTGCTCAATGGCTTCCCTTAATTCCTTATCTGTCCGATAATTTAATGCTGGGAATGCAGCTGTAGCACCGGCATCTAGCGCAGCTACTACCATTTCAACATTAGAAATTAAAAACATTGGAGCAACAATTATGGGATATTTTATACCTAATAATTCATGGAGTTTTATCATTTCATTCAATAATTTTAAAAATTATCCCAAATTAAGCAATAGAATTTGTAATGAAGGCATAAAGTAGGACAAGTCGTTAAAAAATGCTGCTAAATGCAGTATTTTAGACTTGGGCCGGCCTGCAGCGTAGGCAGGATTATTAGGTGAAAAGCATAGTAACGCTATGGTTTGAAGCTAATATGAAGCACAGCGACTGATTTGAAGCAATTTATGGCTGTAATAGAATCTCTATTGCTTAATTTGGGATTAATCATATAATAAACTGCAACCTCTTATATCAGAGTGATCAATCCTCCCCAGCACACTTACTGATCCATCTGCATATTTTTTCCCCTGGTCCTCCGTTTCGATAAAAGCACAAGTATGCATATTCGCCAAATCGATAATATTAATTTTGCCTGTTCTGTTTATAATAAAAGCTCCCTTAGGGTCATTTGCTTCTCTGATATACATGTTCATCCACGGAGGTGTTCTAAATTGGCCATTTTTTTGAGCATAGGCTTGAGAGTACAATTCGCACATGCCATATTCACTATGTACTTTTCCAAAGTGCTTGCCTAATCGAGCGTGTAAATCTTCACAAATGAGTTCCTTTCTTTGTCCTTTCATTCCTCCTGTTTCAATTATTGTAATATGCTTTAAATCAGGGTTAAACTCTTCCACAAAATCGAGTAGGGCAAAGCTTAGCCCAAATAAAATCATTTTTTTTGATTGATGTTGACATTGTTGTAACTTTTCCAGGAGTTTTTCGTTATTATATAAATAAAAGGCATTACTAATTGACGATGGACCTGTATTTATTAAATGATGAACCATGGTAACAAGAGAGGAATGTTGGTGTTCTCTGTAGGCGGGGATAAGGGCTAAAATTTCATATTCTTCAGGATAAAAATACTGAAAATTTTGTAAGGAATGGCGCCTATAAGTAGTGATATCTTTAATTAAGTGAATAGAAGTATTGGTAGAGGTTGTACCACTGCTCTGAAAGTAGGTTTGTGGGCTCCATGTTCCAGTTTGAATTTGAAATGATTTAAAAAAACGAATAGGCATAAATGGAATTTGCTCCATGGAAGTTACATGGCGATAATCTAAACCAAGTAATTTTTGATATCGACGATAAATCGTATTATTTTCGCTTTGAAAATAATATAACTCCAATGCCAATTGCTCCAATGCTGATGGTTGTATTTGGTACAATTGATCGCTTAAGTGTTGGATAAAGTGCGTATATTCTTTTAATTGCACAGACTAATTGTTATTATTGAATGGGTTTAAAAGCAATGAATGCAAAAATATAAAAAAAATATAAAAATAAGAGCAAACCACTATTATGGGGCTATGGTGGTGGCTCAGGTAGCGCTACTATTACTTTTTGTAAGTTGCTATTTTCCTCCTGAGTTGTCCGTTGTACCCAAAATTGAGCTAGGTGAATTAATTTTCATTGAAGGGAATATTATGGACCCTAAAAATCCGGATAAAATAGTTGTCAAACTGAAGTTTGAGGACGGTAATGGAGATTTGGGGCTCGGGTCAGATAGCATTTACATTAATCGGCCTTTTCATCAATTTGATTATTTGCGAGATGAAAATAATTCGTTGATTCGAATTGGTAGTGATCCTACATTGCCGCCCTATAATTGCCAAGATTGGCACATATTAACGGATACTGTTAATGGTAAGCTTGTGGTAACGGATACTGTATTGGTAGAAAGAAATTTATACCATAACAATATTTTTATTGATTTTTTTGTAAAAAAAAATGGTGTTATGCAACCATTTAATTGGTTAGATGATAAACTTTGTGGTGAAATTTATCATGGTAGATTTCCAATACTTAGTGATAATAGTATTGAGGGCCCGCTAGTGGGAGAATTAACGTATCGCATGCAATCAAGTGGTTTTCTTTTTACCTTCAAAACAGACACAGTACAACTCAAAATTCATATTTTCGATCGGGCCTTAAACAAAAGTAATGAGATTACAACGCCAAAATTTACGCTACAAAGTATAATGTCAAATTAGGATATGGAGAGTCTAAGTGATATTTATTCAGAATTTAAAGTAGCCACAGGTATTAGTATTGATACCAGAACGATTCGCCAAGGTGAGATTTTTTTTGCTTTAAGCGGACCAAATTTTGATGGGAATCAATTTGCGAAGCAGGCTATACAAAAAGGGGCTAAAATGGCTGTGGTGGATGATCCAGAACTAAAAGAAGTGGCTGGATGCTATATAGTAGATCATGTACTTCAGGCCTTACAAGAGTTAGCTCAATACCACCGGCGTCAATTGGAAATTCCCATTATTGCCATAACTGGTTCAAATGGCAAGACTACCACTAAGGAGTTGGTATTTGAGGTACTGCGAACATCGTATAAAACCTTTGCTACTAATGGCAATTTAAATAATCACATTGGTGTACCTATAAGCCTTTTATCTATACCACTTGATGCACAAATGGCTATCATTGAGATGGGGGCCAGCAAACAAGGTGAAATTAAAGAATTATGTGAAATTGCTGAACCGACCCATGGTATGATCACCAATATAGGTAAGGCGCATTTAGAAGGTTTTGGTGATCGAACAGGTGTATTGAATGGTAAAACGGAGCTTTATCACCATTTGGCGCAACGTCAAGATGGTGTTGCTTTTGTTGATGGCACCCAGCAAGAGTTAATGGAGCGGGCAAAGCAAATCTATAGGATTGTTACATATGGTAGTGAGCAGGCAGACTATAGTTGCCAATTTTTGGAAGCTAATCCATACTTAAAAATTAATACTGCTGAGCAAAAAGAACTAATGACACATTTATCTGGAGCATATCACTATAAAAATGTGGCAGCAGCTCTTTGTATTGGGCAATTTTTTGATGTAATACCTGAATTTGCGCATAAAGCAATAAGCGCTTATGTCCCACAAAATAATCGAAATCAATGGGTTAAAAAGAAAGGATTAGCCATTTTGATGGATGCCTATAATGCGAATCCAGACAGTGTAGCAGCAGCCCTTCAAAACTTTGATGCCTTAAAAGAAGATCATAAGGTCGTAGTATTAGCAGATATGGCAGAACTTGGAACCCATAGTAAGAAAGAGCATCAACAAATTGGTGAATTATTGGCGGGTATGTCATTTGAGAAGATATTACTATGTGGTGAAAAGATGTTTTATGCCAGCGAAAAGGTGCCTGGAAGTTTACATTTTGCCAACCGAACCATCTTACAAGATTACTTGGAGGAAATCGAGTTACCTAAAAATTCGGTCGTGCTTTTAAAGGGTTCAAGAAGTATGGCACTGGAAAAATTAGTGGATTTTCTTTAATTTTTGATCGTATTTAGCAAAATATATTCAAAAAATAAAATATTTAAGCAAAAATTCTAAACCTCTTGCTCGTAAAATGATAGGTTTACACGTAATTTACTAAATTGCTCCCATGATCTATCTAGCAATTACCCCTGGATTAGCATTTAGTGTTTTGGCCTCATACTTTGTGCTACTCATTTTTATAAGTTATTTCACTTCTCGCAATAGCAATAATGTAACTTTTTTTACGGCGAATAAGCAATCTCCTTGGTTTGTGGTAGCATTTGGTATGATAGGAGCTTCACTTTCTGGCGTTACATTTATATCCGTGCCTGGAGCAGTTGGAGGTCAAGGTTGGATGTACTTTCAAATGGTTTTGGGTTATTTATTAGGCTATTTAGTCATTGGTAAAGTACTACTACCATTATATTATAGGTTAGAATTAATTTCAATTTATACCTACCTTGAGCAGCGATTTGGCACCGGAGCTTATAAAATTGGTGCGGCATTTTTCTTAATTTCTCGCGCAATTGGTGCAGCATTTCGACTGTTTTTGGTGGCAATGGTGCTTCAAATGGCTTTATTTGATGCTTGGGGGTTGCCATTTTGGTTAGCGGTACTCATAAGTATTGGATTGATCTTTTTATATACATTTCAGGGAGGAATCAAAACCATTGTTTGGACGGATACTTTCCAAACTTTGTTTATGTTACTCGCAGCGGGCATGAGTATTTATTTTATCTATCAAGAGCTCGGACTAGATGCAACTAAATTGATGCAAATGGCGCAGGATCATGAGCTCACTAATATATTTGTTTGGGATGTCAATCATCCTCAAAATTTCTTTAAAAATTTCTTTGCCGGTAGCTTAATTGCTGTTGTCATGACAGGGTTGGACCAGGATATGATGCAAAAAAACCTAACTTGTAGAAATATACAAGATGCCCAAAAAAATATGTTTTGGTTTAGCATTTGCCTTGTTTTTGCCAATTTACTCTTCCTCGTATTAGGTGCCATGCTTTTTATATATGCTTTTGAAAATCAAATCCCTATTCCGGATCGAGCAGATGCTTTGTTTCCTACTATTGCTTTGGCACACTTTGATGTGGTAGCTGGAGTTTGTTTTCTGTTAGGTATCACGGCGGCGGCCTATTCAAGTGCCGACTCAGCCCTAACATCTATGACCACTTCTTTTTGCATAGATATTTTGGGAAATAAAGCCATTTCCAAACAACGTCGCATTGGTGTACATATAGGAATATCTCTTATACTTTTTGGTATCATTTTGGTTTTTCATTACTATACTGAGCAAAGTGTAATTAATGCACTATTTACTGCTGCAGGCTATACTTATGGGCCACTTTTAGGTATGTTTACTTTTGGGTTATTAACTAATTGGAAACCAGTCGAATATATTTCAATTCCATTTTCTACTCAACAGATTAAATTACCGCTAATTCCACTGATATGTATCGTATCACCAATATTAGCTTACTTTATTAATGAATTTACAACTACTCAAATCGGATTTAAGTTCGGATTTTTAATATTGGCAGTAAACGGACTAATTTGCTTTATTGGCCTTGCCATCGCCAGCCTTAAGAATAGGTTTAATTGATAAATGGACTATGGGCTAATTGGCTATTTGACTTACAGTATGTGCCAGCGGATGAGGTTAATTTTTTAACTTTCTAATAAGTGCGTATATTTGAATAAATTTAAACCAAACTAAAGATAAGATGTTTAAGATTTATATATTATTGATGAGTACCCTTTTTAGTGGAGTTGTATTGGCTCAAACGGATGAAGATTATATAGAAATCGTTCAATCAGCACTAAAGACTGAAAAAAAAGCGGTAATTGCTGAGGTAATGAAGTTTACAAAGGAAGAAAGTAAGGTTTTCTGGCCGCTTTATAATGAATATCAGCAGGCACTTTCTAAGGCTAATACAAGATCGTATAACCTTACCATGGATTTTGTTGATAATTATAAAAATATGAGCGATGAGCAAGCGAGTAAAATGTTAGAATCATATTTTAGCGTTGATTTAGAAATTCTAAAAGTAAGACACTCATTTGCTCGAAAGTTTCAGAAAATACTTTCGCCTCAAAGGACGATTAAGTTTTATCAAGTAGAGAATAAAATTAATGCCCTTATTAGTTTTGAAATTGCTCAATCTGTGCCACTAATAGAAACAGCAATAGCCGAAGAGAAATAATGCGGGCAATACGATACGAGAAATCTAAGGCTTTCAAAAAAAGAAAGCCTTTTTTATTTTAGAGTAATTTTAACAAATTAAAATATAATAATTAATTACACAAATAATATGCAATTTTTAGAACTATTATTTGCTAATGTATAATAAATACAAATTTCATATAATTGATAATGAACATATTAATGATTTTTTAAAATATTATTATATTATTTATCCCTTAAAAATATGTGTAATTATTTATTAGAAAAATAATTTTTTTAATTACACTGAAACATGTTCAAATGCAGCCAACCCATTAAAAGTAACAGGCACCTTTTCGTATCCAAAGCAGTCTTTTAAAGTCAACGTTTTATTATTATCACCCATACTTAAATCTACGTCCTCCATGGTAAATTGACAAGGGTGTTCGTAGCCACATGCATGGGTAATTTCAATGATTTCTTTTCTTAAAGTCTTGACATAATTACCAAAGCGATCAGCCTTCAATTTGGGATCAAGGCCTGCTTGAAGCCATTTGTTTTGTGTTGCAACCCCTGCGGGACAGGTGTTGGTATGGCATACTTGAGCTTGAATGCACCCGATCGACAACATAGCCTCTCTGGCCACATTTATTAGATCAGCACCCATGGCCATGGCTTTTATAGCACGTGAGGGAAAACCAAGTTTGCCAGAAGCAATAAAGGTAATTTTATCACAAAGATCATATCTGCAAAATAAAGCATAAATCGAACTAAAGGCGTAATCAAATGGCAGCGAAACATGATTGGCAAATGATGGGGGAGCAGCACCAGTTCCTCCTTCACCACCATCTATAGTTATAAAGTCGGGTCCTTTACCTGTTTTACTCATTAACACAGCTAGTTCTTCCCATTGTTGTAGTTTACCAACAGCCGATTTGATTCCCACAGGAAGGCCCGTTTCCTGGGCCATTTCTTCGATAAATTCTATTAACTCTTTTACAGAACTAAATGCCGAATGATTTGCAGGTGAGAGTACATCTTGCCCCATCGGTATATGCCTAATTTTGGCAATTTCCTTCGTGATCTTTGAAGCTGGTAAAACACCGCCTTTACCAGGTTTAGCCCCTTGCGAAAGTTTGACTTCTATTGCTTTTACTTGAGGATGCTTTTCAACTAATTGTATAAGCTTGTCCATCGAAAAGCCGCCATCTGGATTACGGACACCAAAATAGCCTGTACCAAAATGAAAAACAACATCAGCACCATTTTGATGGTATGGAGAAAGGCCTCCCTCTCCAGTATTGTGATAACAATTAGCCTTTCCTGCTCCTATATTTAGTGCTTTTATGGCATTTGCAGACAGAGATCCAAAGCTCATAGCCGAAATATTCACGATGGATTGTGGTCGATACGGTTTTTGTCGCTGGTGGTACTCTCCAATTAACTTGGCACTTGGAGCAAAATAAGGATTGCCATAGTGAATATGATCCTTAGTAACCTGAAATGGAATAAGGTTTGGGTTGATAAAAATATGACCAGGGCTATGAATATCCTGATCGGTCCCGAATCCTTGATAATTATTTTGTTTTTTGGAAGACGCATATACCCAGCTTCGCTCGCTTCTGTTGAAGGGAAGCTCTTCACGGTTATTAGCCACAATGTATTGCCGCAGTTCTGGGCCTATTTTTTCGAGTAAGTATCTTAGATGACCAATAATGGGGAAATTGTGCTTAATGGTATGCTTTTTATTAAGCACGTCCAACAAAGCAATTACGATCAATACCAATATTAAATATACCCACCAAGGCGTATGCTGTGCTAGTGCAATTAAATCTGTCATTCGATACAATTTAAATAAACCAAAACAAGGCTGAAAATTACTAAATTTTACAACATTTTAAAGCAGAATTATGTTTATACTTGTATTGATTTTCTCATAAAATAGGCCTAGTTGATGCAAAAAATTCATAAATATGCATTTTTATCCTTGATACTTGTTGTTCCCACTGCCATTTTTGTGTTTTTTCAACAATTTGGTGAAAATAAATTTGACCTACCCATACAATTTATGCAGGGACGTCCAAGCCAGGAGCTTGGTTGTAATGAAAATTTCACTAAACCATATCAAGTGGACTCTTTTTTAGTACATAATGCTGAAAATGTTATTACTTCTTATATTTCAGCGGCTCAAATTTATGTGGTTGTATGTTTGCCAGCTTTAGCACCTAAACAAGCTACACAGATAAAAAATACTATTCAATCATTTGAAAATCAGGATATTAAAACTTATATTTTTAGCGAATTAAGTAATGAAAAATTGGATATAGAAACTAAGGAGACAGCGTTTGTTGAATATTGTTTTTTACCCATTGAACAACTCCAACGAATTGTTAGGTGTCATTTTTTAATTGATTTTGAGGATCATATTGAAAATACCTTGTTGATTGATAAGCAGCACTATATAAGAGGAATTTATAATTTGTATCAACAAAATGAAGTAGATCGTTTACAAGAAGAATTGAAAGTACTATCTTTAAGTCCCAAAACAAATAAACTAAACAAAAACAATGACTGAGGAAGTAAATACATCTGTAGGTGAAAAAAATGGCGCAACAATTTTTATTGCTATCGTTTCTATTCTGATCCCTCTTGTAGTAGCATTATTACTTTTTGTGCCGTCAAAGTTTGCCATCGATGCTTCTTGGATTAAGATTTTACCAAAGTTTAATGCGGTTATTAATTCCTTAACTGCCATTTGCCTTATTATTGGGTTTATATTAATAAAGAAAGGCAATCAGTCGATGCACCGATTAGTTATGCTTGCTGCCTTTATATTTGGTTGTATTTTTTTGGTATCTTATGTGATGTATCATTCATCAACACAACCCGTTAAATATGGTGATCTAAATGGTGATGGAATTCTATCAGCTATAGAAGTTTCCGAAGTTGGTAGTATCCGGTATCTGTATTATATTATCTTATTTTCACATATAATTTTAGCAGGAATAGTGGTACCATTGGTACTTATGGCCTTATATTTTGCCATTACTAATAACTTTGTTAAGCATAAAAATATTGTTAGGTTTACTTTTCCAATTTGGCTATACGTTTCTGTAACTGGTGTGGTTGTCTTTTTAATGTTAAATCCTTATTATCAATAATATATGAATTTTAGAAGCACTGTATTATCCATTTTAGTATTTTTCATGATTTGTTTGGTATCAGTTGATATTGAAGCACAATGCGCCATGTGTAGGGCAACTATGGAGAATAATGTGAGCAATGGAGACGCTGGTGGTATTGCGGGTAGTATAAATACTGGAATTTTGTATTTGTTGGCTATGCCGTATTTGGCCGCCTTAATTATTGGTATCATTTGGTTTAAAAATAAAAAAAAATATGCCAAACGTACCACTCGCTAAAGCGATACTTCTTTCTCGCTGCCCACGATGCAGAACGGGAAAAATTTTTACTTACCCTGTATTTTCTTTTAAAAGCTTCACGGCAACCAATAAAAAATGCTCAACGTGCGAGTTGGAATTTGAAAGAGAGCCTCGGTTTTTTGATGGTGCGATGTATGTGAGTTATGCTATGAATGTTGGAATTTTTTTGACGGTAGGGTTATTTTTGAATTTTGTGCTTGGTGATCCGCCACTGTGGGTTTATATTGCATCTGTACTTGGAGCAGTAGTACTTCTTATTCCTTTTATATATCGTTATGCTAGGGTGATTTACTTATATTTAGCAGGTGGTATTAAATACAATCAAGATCAAGCAACTACCTCAGAAGATGAAAAAAATTACTAACCTTTTAATGTTATGCCTTACTTCCTGTATGGGTTGGAGTGGGAATAAGGCTAGGCCAACTGACGCTCAACAAAGCACTCAATCGTTTTATGAATTTACCATAAATGATATTAATGGGAGCCCAGTGTCTTTTAGTAAATTTAAGGGAAAAAAAGTCCTTGTTGTAAATGTTGCATCAAAATGTGGTTATACCCCTCAATATAAATCTTTGCAAGCGTTGCATGAGCAATATGGCGAGCAACTAGCAGTTGTAGGTTTCCCTGCCAATAATTTTTTGAATCAAGAACCTGGTTCGCAGAAAGAAATTGCTGCATTTTGTAAGAAAAATTATGGTGTCACCTTTACTATATTTGAGAAAATTTCAGTGAAAGGGAAAGATCAGCATCCATTATATCAATGGCTTTCACAAAAAGAAAAAAATGGCTGGAATGATAAAGCTCCAAGTTGGAACTTCAGCAAATACTTAATTGATGAGCAAGGCCAGCTACTACATTTTTTTGGACCATCCGTAGACCCGCTGGATAAGCTAATTTTAAATCATCTGAAATAATCATTCTACTAGATGAAAAGGGGGCCTTCAGCATAGGCTTCTTATTTTACTACAGAATTAGATGCACTTTTAATGCACTTACTATCAATTAATTGTCAATATATTTAACGGGGTAAACTTTTTTAAGTGCAAATTAGTATGCTCTTATTTTTCTGACAAATTAAGCTGTAAAATAATATTTTATTAATATTATATATCAATAAAAACTTTTGAATAAATATAAATAATAAAAATAAATGATAAGATTTTACTAAATATAAAGTATATAAAATGTTTTAATTTCAAAATTTGTATTTGTAACATCTTAATAGTAATGTATTTATAAAATAATATAAAAATAATGATATAAAATAGATATATATTTATAATAAATTATGTATATTGCTCGATATAGATTATTTAATCTATAAATACTAAAAATTAAACTTAATCTATGTTGGGCAATTATTATAAAAAAATCGCTAGAAGCTTATTGCTTTGTTTCACCTTTTTGCTTTGCTATCATTTAAATGCTGAGGTTCATCGCGAGCAGTCAATTGCAGAGGTTCGTTCACTTTATTTGGCAAATATAGACTCAAGTATTACTAATATACTACATGTTGAGCTGAATGGTTTAGAAAATACTGCTGCAAGTGTTAAAATTGAGGCTACTAGCCGTATATTTCAAGATGGTTTAGATGAATATACTTATTCTTATGAATCACAAATCAATAATACGCTTGCTCTACAAATACCAATTACACTGGAAAATGAGTCGGTTACACTTGATGTTTATGTTCAGCGACAGGAATCAATAGTGCGTGGAGATTGGGGCTTGCCCATTCAGCGGTTTAAAGTAAATTTTTATAAAGATTGGCAACTCATTAGCGATGTTCATATGCAGAATAGTTTGGAAAAACCATGGAGTGAATACATTGCTAATCACGCTGATCAGCAAATGGCTGGAACAATTAATTATTCTATAAGTGGTCATATTCACTATAAGCAAATTGTTAAAGGTGCATTTGAAGAGATGAATGCAATAGGGATACCTTTAAATTTATATGTGAAACTAAAAAATTACCCATTTTTTTATAAAGTTGATGCAACAAAAGTTACAGTAAATGGTGAATATAACCTCAGTTTTCAAACCACAATAGATCCAGAAAATATTGACTACTTGACTATAGGTTTTATGTATGAAAATGATCTGATTTGCTTAAATTATTTTTCAAACCAATATTACAAATCATTTGACTACATTCTGGATGATGGCGGATACCCTAACTTGCCTTTAGAAAATGGAATAGGAATAAAACTTTCTCCTAATATTACCAATTTCAATATTCCAATTGAAGTAAGTTCAGATATCGGCATACCATTTCGAAGAATGGAATTTACAATGGGTTTATTTAAACGGATTTTTGGCACAGAGCTACCGTTTCAGTATGAAAAGCCCACCTTGTTTAATATGAATTATGCACACCCCGATTATCGGGGTTTATATAAGTTTTACAATAAGACCATTTATATTTATGAAAATACCTTTGAGTCTGAAGAAAAATTAGGTCTTACTTTGAATCATGAATATGGGCATCATTTCCATCATCTCATGATAGGCTTTAATAATCTTTTTGAAAAAAAGTTTGTAGAGGGCACTGCAGAGTTTTTTAAAGATATTATTACTATGTATGAGGAGGCATTTCAGCCTGTTAATGCTGATTTGACTCATGAGTACGATCACTCTCCGCTAGACGATTTCGATGATTCACCCTTTAAATCTTATGACGACTATTGGGATTTTGTTTCCTATTTATTAAATATATATGATGGGCCAAATTCATGGATACAAGGTTTGATGCCAAATAATACAAAAGGGGACAATGAGGATCTAGATGGAGGGAACCCATCACAAGAATCAAGTTTGTCTCATAATTTGTTTGAAACTTACTTAGAAGCTGTTGATGTTCAAAGTTTTAAAGAAAATTTTAAAAATCGGTTTTCAAGCAAGGTACAAGAATCAATCAATGCCATGGATACCCATGAAATTTCGGTTCATCTTGCTGATAATTTTACAGATTATCGGTCTTACCCTCCTCAAGTTAGCAGTGTTATGATTGCACCATTCCCAAACCCAAATGAATTGAAATTATCCATTCAAGGGCAAGATTACTTTAGTTTGGCTTCGATGGATGAAAAGCAAAACGTCATAGATGACTTTTTAGAGGAAGAAATGCAAGAAAGGCTTTTTATCCATAATATTCCAAAAGGATATCGTTTATACAAAAAAAGTGGAAATGAGTGGCAACTTAAGAAGAGTTTCCTGTTTAAATATGAACTCATACCAACCTATTCATATACTACCAATCAAGTGGCTGGAACATATAAAATTACTTCCTATAACGAAAAAGGAGAACCTATGCAGGAAGGGGTTGAATTTACCGTTGGTCAACCACTTAGCGGTAGCATAGTTGGAAAGGATGAAATAGATGATATGGATGCCGAGTTTTGGCAAGTCAATTTGGATAATGCTATTGTGCAGGATGTAAAATGGTATCTTAGATTTAGTAACTTAGAAGAGTATGAGTTTCAGCCTGATCAAGGTATAGATTTTAATAAAAATTATAAGGAATTTTTTAATAAGAACTTTTATTTACAAGCAAAGGTGATGGCTAAAGACGGGCGAACTATTGCATTATACAAATATGTGACTGTAAACCTTGTCCCATTTTCAGCTAAAATAATAGGAATGGGGTGGAGCTATGCCAATCAAACTCGAAAGTATACTTGTGAAGTATACAACGGAACTCCACCTTATAAATATACTTGGGGCATTCGTTATGATGGTGACTTTTTCCCACAAAAGTTAAGTTATCAAAAAAATTACCATGTTGCTGGAGAGAAGCATTATAACGTTTCTGTGCATATAGAAGATGCAAATGGTATCATTACGATATCAGATGATTTTAAAGTAATCGTAGTTGATGGGCCTGCTGTGATTGAAATTCAGGGACCAAAATCCCTAGGAAATAATGCGTTATTTCCAATGTGGCAGGCCAATGTATATGGTGGTAAGCCTCCCTATGAGTATTTTTGGATGCTAAAAAAAGAAGGTGATAACCTATTTAGTATTATTGGTACAGGTGAAACATTAACCTATGAACCACCTGCTGATGTGACGTCATTTTATTTAAAGGCTGGTATTAATGATCAGTTCGATGACTTCTATGAATCAGAACCTATGCTAATTGAGATATTCAAAGAGGATAAATTAGGATTGGAATTAGATTTGCAAGAAGTTCCTAGTATGTTTTATCCTAACCCGGCTGATGACCAAATAACCATTACAAGTGAAGAGGACATTGAGCAAATTACCTTAGTAGATATACTTGGTACCAGGCAAAATGTGGAGGTCATTGGTGATAAAATACAAACCTATCAATTGCAAGATGGTATGTATTATTTAAATTTAATTGATAAGGAAGGTAGAGCATATAAAAGGATATTAGAGATTAGGCATTAAATTGAATTTGCATGAAATTAGCAAATTTCATTCATTAAATTGATTTTTTGATTGAATTTTGCTAATTTTGTTAAATTTATATTATAGATTATTCCTTAGTATAATGTGCGATCGTGTTCAGAATTGGAGTGGCGTACTTATAAATATCATTTAACTCTTGGATATGATGCTTTGTTTCTTTTTTATTAGCATCAAATACACCTAGGTATTTTGTTTTACCATTAAAATGGAACCTACAAATTGGCTTCCTATTGTTATCATCTAATAATATACCACAATAACTTTGTTTATCTCGATGAACAATGCGTTCAATTGAAATACTTTGTCTTAAAATGGACTTAATTATATGATAGCCTTCAATTTCTTCCTCTGTTGTAGTTATTTTTGAAGGTGTAATTTGAGCTGGTTCTTCCAATTTTTGTGTCTCTAATTCACTTGATAATGCGTTTTCTAAACGCTTATTGATGCGATCATTGATACATTGGTTTATTGATAAAGTAAATATGTCCTTGAAATGCAAGATCACTTTTTCGGTAATTCTTCCGGTAAATACTTTACTTATAAAATGTTTAATTAATTCAGTGCTTGGTTCGGCAAGTTCTGCCTCAAAAGCTTTGGCTAGCTCTCTTTTGTATTTTAATTGACTAGCATTACTTAAAATTTGATTGACATTAAATTTAGTTTTATGAAATTTTTCTAAATAACTGGCATCTGTATCTTTGAATTGGGCAAGATCTATTTCTAAAAAGGGCTTACGATCCATTTTATTTTTTTCATCCAGGTCTGTAAAAAATTGATAAATAATACCATTTGTAAGTATAGCGAATCGTGCTTTTACAGCATGAAAATATCGATGAAGTTGTGTGTTATATGCGGTAAGATCTTCCTTCCAATGTTTGCACTCTATGATGATAATTGGAACCTGACCTTGCAAGATAGCATAATCTACTTTTTCACCTTTTTTTATACCAATATCAGCAGTAAATTCTGGAATTACTTCCGTTGGGTTAAAAATATCATACCCAAGCATATTAATAAAAGGTAAGACAAAAGCAGTTTTTGTAGCCTCCTCAGTAGCAATTTGCTCTTTTATCTGTTGAATTTTATGTGAAAGTTGTTTGAGTGTGTTTTGCATATCCATCCTATACGGGGTTAATAAATAATTATAAAAGTAATGGATGAATAAAATGGTATATTTCAATACCTTGCAGCAAAGGCAAAATTAATAGTTAAATTTAAAAATCAAAACTTGTTTAAATTATTCAATAAAATTAGCAAAATATATTCAAAATAAATCACCAACCTAAATTTATATTTACATTTTGGAAATTTCTATTAGAAGTTGATTCGAAATTTAAAATTGATATTTGAGCATTTGTAGTTTCATTCCAAACCAAATTTCCTCTTATATTTGCAATACCATGAAGCAATCAAATCGATTCATTACAATTAGCTGGGTGCTGCTTATTTCGGTTTATTTACTGATCTTGGTAGGTGGTATTGTTCGTAGTACCTCTTCGGGCATGGGTTGTCCTGATTGGCCCAAGTGCTTTGGGCAGTGGTATCCACCTACTTCAGCGCAACAACTTCCCAGTGATTATGAGCAGCAATTCTTAGCCAAGCGCCTTCAGAAAAACAATCGTATTGCTCAGTTACTGGACAAATTCGGTATGACAAAACTAGCCGATGATATTCGTTCTGAGCAGCAAGTCGACAAAAAAATTCCTTTTGATGTAACGAAGGCATGGATTGAGTATTTAAATAGACTCTTGGGTGTAATCATTGGGCTTTTGACCTTGATTTTTTTTAGATATGCGTTTAATTATTGGCAAAAAAAGCGCAAGGTTGTTTGGATTGCTTGCACGGCACTAGTGGTTCTAATCATACAAGGTTGGTTAGGCTCTGTTGTAGTAAGCACCCATTTATTGCCCTGGATGGTGACCGTACACATGTTATTGGCCATTGTATTTACGTTTTTGATTATTTTAGCCATGTTTCAAACTTATAAGGAGGATAATTTACCTTTAAAATCATCTATTTTTACTTGGCTGGTATTGGCACTTTTAGTGATTTCAGTGTTCCAAATAATTCTGGGAACTAATTTGCGAGAATCCATCGAATTTATTGCCGAAGTCCTTGAAAATCAGTTAAGGTTTGAATGGGTACAGCGTGCCGGGTTTGATTTTAAATGGCACCGCTCTTTTTCATGGTTCGTATTAGTTCTACATGCAGTAGTAGTGTATTTCTTCACTAAGCTTGCATTCAAATCAAAATTATTATTAAATTTGTTGAAAGCAATTGTGGTAATAGTGATTTTGGAAATTGGATGTGGCATAATATTAGCTTATTTTAGCATTCCTGCATTTGCTCAACCTATTCATTTAATACTTGCGAACGTACTAATAGGGTTACAGTTTACCTTATTTTTACAATCATTAAATCAAAATAATTTAAGCGTAAATCAATGAACGTAATAGCTGAAAAAGAATCCTGGGCACAATCTGCATCGTTTATGCGGATAAGGTCTTATTTTGAGCTTCTTAAAGCGCGGCTTTCTATGTTAGTGGCATTTTCTGCATGTTTTGGTTATTTATTAGGTCTTGGTACTGCTTCAATTGATTGGTTTCAATTTTTAGGTCTTGCTTTTGGTGGATTTTTGCTATCAGGAGCGTCAGTTACGCTAAATCAGATTATGGAGGTAAACGAGGATCGTAAAATGAAGCGCACGCAAAACAGGCCTTTACCTTTATCCAAGTTGAGTAAACAAGATGCTTTAGTCTATGCATTTGTATTGTTAGGGTTGAGTTTGACCCTACTTTATTTTGTAACAAATCTACTTGTAGTTGTCATATCATTTGTTTCATTTTTGTTATATTGCTTTGCTTATACACCACTCAAAAAAGTGGGCTCAATTGCCGTTTTAGTAGGGGCGATACCAGGTGCTTTACCACCACTTATAGGCTGGGTAGCTGCAACAGGTCAACTTAGTCATGCTGCAATGATTATTTTCGGTATACAATTTATATGGCAGTTTCCTCATTTTTGGGCTATCGCTTGGGTAGCAGATGAGGATTACAAAAGAGCTGGGTTTAAGTTACTACCAGCCGGCGGACGGAAGGATTTAAATACCGCCATCCAGATTATGGTGTATACCTTATTTTTGATACCACTTAGCTTGTTGCCGGCACAATTTGGGTTAACAGGTCTTAAGTCTGCTATTGTTGCGACCATTTGCGGTGTTTTATTTTTAAGTCAGACATTTTTACTTATGCGAGATGGTTCTCGTAAGTCAGCTCTTAAAATTATGTATTCATCATTTATTTATCTACCAGTTATACAAATCGCATATTTACTTGATATGTCTTAATAGTTATGGATAAGCAAACCATTTTAGGTATTATACCTGCAAGACTTGGTTCAACACGATTTCATGAAAAATTACTTGTTGAGATCAAAGGAAAAAGTATGATTCAGCGGGTTTATGAACAAACTAAGAAGGCTAGAGGGCTAGATCAGGTTATTGTTGCTACGGATCATGAAAAAATTAGACTTCATGTGCATAGTTTTGGTGGAGAGGTGATCATGACATCTACAAATCATCCTAGTGGTACGGATCGTTGTGCAGAAGCGGCCAGTAAGCTGGCTAAGCGCTACAATTATATTGTGAATATCCAAGGTGATGAGCCATTTATTGATCCTCGTCAAATTGAGGAATTAATTGCGCTGCTAGACGGAAAAACAGCCATTGCTACCTTAGTTAAATCAATTGATCATGTAGGTGATTTATCAAATACAGGAGAGGTCAAAGTGGTTTTTAATGATCGTTTTGAAGCATTGTATTTTAGCCGATTCCCCATTCCATTTATTCGTGATATTGAAGATCAAGCCGCATGGCTTAGCGTTGCAAACTTTTATAAGCATGTTGGGCTCTATGCTTATAAGCATGAAATCCTTAATGAAATAACGAAATTACCCCCTTCTTTACTCGAAAAATCAGAGGGTTTGGAGCAACTTAGGTGGTTAGAGCATGGTTTTCCAATTAAATTGGGTATTACGTCATATGATTCTAAGTCCATAGAGACCCCAGAAGATCTTCATAACTTATTAAAAATTAGTAATTTGTAAATTTTTATAAAAAAAGTTACTATTTTAGGGTTATATTTTGATAATTTGATACATTAGTATATAGAGGAAATATGTATAATATTCAAAAATAATTACCCCCAATGAATTTCTTTATACTAGATGGTCTTGAAAAGATTGGCCCACTAACAATGGAGGACTTAAGAAGTAAAGAAGTCCAGCCAGAAGATTTAGTGTGGTTTGAGCGGTTAAAATATTGGCAGCAGGCAAGTTCTGTACCTGAGCTGAAGGAATTATTCTTTGAGCGACAAAAAGCAGAGAAAAAGAATTTCCATATTGTAAAACCACCACCAAGCCCTTTTGAACCGCAAGAGGAGATCAAAAAGACAGAGACATTGCTCGCCTATTCAAAGCTTAAAATTGTGAAGATTATGGGAGGAATAGGGGTGGCTATAAGTCTGTGCCTCATGTATATTTCTTTTATGGTACGTAATATGAGCTGTGGCTGTGTCAGTAGAGAAGGGGTTTTAACGCACTATCAAATGGCTCCAGGTTTCGAAGCAAATGCCAATATTATATTCGCCAGCGCCATATTTCTGATGTTATTTTCTTTGTTTGCTTTTTTCAAAATATCCAAACGCTATAAATATGATTACTAAAGTATTATTAAGACAAATATTACTATGCAGTATATTTGTAGTAGGAACTTGCAGTTTATCGCTAGGTCAATCTCTAAAAGGATTAAGTTATGATCCAGGTAATAAAACAGGTGATGGCTTAATGGCCTCGTACTATAATGGCTTAAAATATGAGAAAAAGATTATTGATACCGTAGAGAAATCCATCAATCATGTATGGGAGTATGAAAGCCCCTATCCAAATGTATATGCCTATAATTTTACTGCAGCTTGGCAGGGTAAGATTTTTGTGTCTGAGGGTGCTGTATATACCTTTATCATTGAGGCTAATGATGGTGTAAGACTTTGGATTCAGGATTCATTAATTATTAAGGGGTGGAAACAAATGCCACTTAAGAGTGAAGATGTTAATATTTATAAAGGCAAAGCAAGCCTTGAAGGCAATAAACTTTATGATTTTAAATTAAAGTATTTTCAGGCTGGCCTTAATGGAAGTATCAAGGTGATGTGGCAAAAGGGTAAAGATAAGCCAAAGCTTCTGGATGAATCTTTTTTATACAGTAAATTTGAGACATTAGAAAGTGGTACCAAATTTCAGTTAGATAGTGTGAATTTTGAAGAAGGTAGTGATCAAATCATGCCCATTGCTTATATCCAATTGGATGATTTGATTGAAAAATTAGAGCAGTACCCAACAACTGTCATTGAAATCGCGGGACATACTGACGATCAGGGAGATTATGACTATAATATCAAATTATCTTATGATCGAGCTAATATGGTAGCTAAATACTTAATATCCAAAGGTATATCAGAGAAAAGAATTAGTGCTAAAGGATATGGTTATACCGAGCCGCTGTCAGATAATAGCTCAGAGGAGGGGAGGAGTAAAAATAGAAGGGTAGAAGCTCGTGTTTTATAAATTAATTGTTTGATCGACCTATTTTAAAAAGATCGTCAATCTCGTAGTTTCCAAGATTGACCAGCATGCATTGGTATGTCAATATGATTACTTGTAGGTGGTATTGGGCAGCTATAGGCCTTATTATATGCACAAAAAGGTTGGTAAGCTAAGTTAAAGTCAACAAGCATACTATTTTTGCCTATTTGTTTAAGTTTCAAATATCTTCCACCACTATAAGTTGTTACACCAGTACTTTGATCGGTAAAGATAAGTAGTAGCTCTCTACTATTTTGATTTCCCAAATCCTCATAAACCGTTAAATCAAAAACTTGATTATCAATAGAAAATGTTATCGTACCTTTTTCGAGGTATTGGACGGTCTCATTGGTTGAAGTTGGAATGAATAAGGGTTGAACCTTTTCTATGGGAATCCATCTGGCAATGATGCGATATTCTAAATTTACTGGAAAGTATGATAAAGGATAATTCCTTCGTTCATGCTCCAATATGGGAGAGTCTTTATTAAAACGTAAGAATTTTAGGGCACTTGATTGCTGCCTTAGAATTTGATCAACCATTTCTTGATCATTATTTTGCCAAAGCCCAAAACCAATGATTAACCCTACGCTAATTAATAGCACAATAATGAATTTATATTTATTTAAGACCATCATTGGCTGCAAAACTATAAAAGCCTTGGTGAGAAACAATAATGTGATCCAAAAAATTTACCATCATGATCCTTGCCATTTTTTTTAGTTTTAGTGTTAACTCTTGATCCTGAGTGCTTGGTGTTAATTGTCCGGAAGGATGATTATGGATCAAGATAAATGAACTTGCATTATTGAGTAGGCATTGCTTAAATAATAAACGTGGGTCTAAAGTAAGATTTTGAATGCCACCTTGGCTTATTTGCTTTTCAGAAATAATTTGTAAGCCCTGATCTACTAAAATTAGCCAAGCTTCCTCATGCGAAAGTTCACTGAGTTTAGCTTGATAATGCTCCCCGATTTGTTGTGCACAATGCAACTTACTTTGTTTTATAGGTACGGACAATATTGCTCTTTTACCAAGCTCTAAAGCACTAAAAATTCGTACAGCTTTCTTTTGACCCACCCCTTCAATATTAATTAATTGATTGAAATCCATTTTTATTAATTGATGAAGATTGTTATGCGCTAAATGCAAAATTTGTTCAGCAATTAGTAGTACATTGCTCTTTGGCGTACCTGTGCCAAGTAAAATGGCTAACAGTTCAGTATCACTAATTTTACTCTGACCGTATCGAACAAATCGCTCAACTGGAAGATCATTTTTTTTTGTATTAATTGCCATAATTTCATTAAGTTAAAATGAACTGGCAAATGGGGTGAGAGGTAATAACCTACTTTGTTACAAAGTATTCACGAACTTAGCTAGCTTAGATTTTTGATTCGCAGCTTTATTTTTATGAATAATGTTGTTTTTTGCTAATTTATCAAGCATAGCATTTACCTCATTAAGCAATCCTTGAGCTTGCTCCTTATCCTTAGAATTTCTAAGGTTTTTAATATGAGTACGAGCCGTTTTATGCTGGTACTTATTTCTAAGTCGTTTTGCTTCGTTTGAACGTATACGCTTTAATGCTGATTTAT
>JAUIFR010000270.1 GCA_030430325.1 Bacteroidia bacterium
AAATTTTGCTTCTGCCCTAGAAAAAATAGCCTTTTCAAATAACCTATTATTTGAAATCACCGAAGATAGTTTTTATGTATTCTCTCCAATGCCTACTTCCAAAGGACTTGGCTCCAAAGCAAATACATCGGTGCGGGCCGGAGGTAATTCTAAAAACTCAAAACCTATCGATAAAAACCTCAAGATTGAGTTAATTGTAAATGAACAAGGTGATACATTGATTTCGATTAACGCCTTCGATGTAGCCATTGCACAAATTATCAGTAGGGCATCTGATATTTTAAAAAAAGATTATATTTTATTCTCTGAGCCACCTGGCAATACAACCATCATTGTTGAGGCTATTACCTATGATCAACTACTTCGATTATTATTGCAAGGCACCTCACATACCTTCAAAAATCAAGAAGAAGTTTACCTGATCGGGGAGCGGAATCAAGAAGGGTTACGCTCTTCTCAACTGGTACGCTTACAATTTAGAACCGTAGAAGATATCGAAAAGACTATACCTGAAGACATGGCCGCAGGCGTAACGATTAAGTCATTTCCAGAGTTAAATGGACTTATTTTGAGTGGTGGTTTGCCACAAATAACTGAAATTAAGGACTTTTTGAATGCGATTGACCAACCTGTGCCCAATATTTTAATCGAAGTAATGGTTGTTACCCTGCGCAAAGGTTATTCCTTAAGGACTGGGATTAGTGCTTTTTTATCTGACTCCGTACCGCCCACTGGAGGTAAAATTTTTCCAGGGATGGATGTGAGTATTAATTCATCTTCCATTAATAAAGTGCTCGATAAGCTTACCAATAATGGCATAATTAATCTGGGGCAGGTATCCCCGCAGTTTTATATACAAATGCAGGCCCTTGAAGATAATAATAATATAAACATAAATTCTACACCTAAACTAGCCACTATTAATGGACATGAAGCCAATTTAACGATTGGGCAGTCCGAATATTACAAAGAAGAAGTACAAAATGTAACAGGAGGTGTAAATCCAATTATCACGAACTCACCCCGATTTAAATCCGTAGAAGCCAATTTATCTTTACAAATTAAGCCCAGTGTTTCGGCAGATGAGCACATTACTTTAGGTTTAAAAGCAGAGTTTTCAAGTTTTGTAGATCCCAAAATTCAAGGTGCACCACCTGGAAATGACACCCGAAAATTTAATTCGACTATTCGCGTCAGAAACAATGAAATGGTAATGATGGGTGGGCTTGAAAATGCCGAAAAATCTGAAACCAGCTCAGGCTTCCCCATTCTCTCAAGGATACCAGTGCTAAAGTGGCTCTTTAGCTCCAGAAGCGAGACCAACCGAAAAGAACAAATTGTTGTATTTATTAAACCAACCGTAGTATACTAATTATGTTTGAGCAGCTCATAAATAAACTTAAAAGTACAAAAAAGATCGGTGGTGTAGCAATCCATATCCTACCCAGTGGGGAGTGGGAATGGGGGCTGTGCATTCTTGAGAATAAAAATAATGTAGTGGATATTGTAGATTTCAAACAGTATACCACCAGTTTAGATCACTTACAAAAAAACCTTAGTGCGGATACTCCATTATTCTTGTGTATCGATGGCAAAGGCATATTGCATAAAAAGCAAACCGACCGGCATTTTACATTACAGCAGATGCTGCCACATGCTAAATCAGAAGAATTTTATTTACAAAAATACATTAGCGAATCCAGCTTTTTTGCTTCAATCATTCGTAAAGACCACTTACACGAGATTTTAGATCAATTTGAGCAGTTAGGATTCCACGTCAACCAAGTTTCGTTAGGGCCGTTTTGTATTGACACGCTCATCCCATTACTTGATCAACCTACCGAAGCACTTGAAGCACAGTATTACCAAGTTGAAATTAACCAACATGGTATTTTAAACCTTGACAAAAGCCTTCATGAGCCTTCTAACCAAACGTATAGGATAGCTGATACTTCCATTAACAACGAAATGCTCTTCGCTTATGCCAGTGCACTGGCTCATTTTGTTCCCAATGATAACATCCTTATGCAATCTTGGCAGGGGCAAGAGCGTGCTTCTAAAAGTTGGAAAGCCAAAAGGCAGTATCAACTGAGTTTACGTGTAGGGTTAATGGCCATTTTTTCCCTATTATTAATTAATTTTTTGGTTTACTCCCTCCTATTTAACCGCCATAAAACATTAAAAGTCAATTATGAAGAACATGCTGTTCAGATCAAGCAACTAGAAAATATTAAAAAGGAAATCCAACAAAATGAAATACTGCTTAACGCTTTAAACTGGCAACAATCCGTGCAAATTGCAACTATTGCCGATCAATTGGCCTTATGCATGCCGGTCTCTATCAATTTGGAGGAACTGCAGGTTTACCCGCAAGACATGGCCCGTTGGAAAAAAGAAAAGCAAATCGTATTTGATCATGGCATTATCATCATTAGAGGGCACTGCAAGCAGCCATTATACCTACAGAAATGGACCGTAAGATTAAAAAAAATGGCCTGGGTGGATTATATTGATACACCACAATATCAATACCAAGATGCGGATCAAAAAGGGTCATTTGAGCTAAAAATTCACCTAAAAAAGAGAATAAAAGTATGAATTGGGCCTCTTTGACATATCAACAGAAGTTTAAAATGGTGCTAGCTGGTTTTGCTGTGATGTTCATATTATCTTATTTATTAGCGATCAAAAGAACAATATCCTTATATTTTGAGTCACGTGAACTTCAAAAAATCCAAATAGATTGGCAGCAACATCCGCATCAACTCAAAGAACTAAAAGCTCGTAAAGCGCAAATTCAGAATCAAATTCAACCTGCCGCTCAATTGACCATTGCCGAAGAACAATTATTGGAGATATTACTGGCGTCAGCTCAGGAGCATGGCGTTACAATTAGGCATTTTGGAAGGCCAATAAGTTTTGAGCAGCAACGCATGCAAATCAACACCTATACTTGCGCTATTTCAGGAAAATATCATGACCTGTTGCGTGTCATTCAGCAATTTGAATCGACTTTTAAGGCCGGTAAAATCGCTTCTGTGCAATTTAAACTGGAAAAGGACCGCAAAACCAGAAGACAATACTTACAAGCTAGTATTCAACTGCAAACTGTAAATTTTAGTTCACAAAACAAGGAGGCTTCATGAAATTCAATGGGCTCATTATACCGATTTGTATGACTTTTATAGTATTTATAAGCTCCTGTGATGAGATCATCACCACTGATATTTCACAAGATACTTTGAATATATTGGCACCCGCTCCAAATAAGATAATTAATCAAAACGAAGTAACACTGTGGTGGGATGAAGTAACAGGCGCCACACATTATTCAGTACAGATCGTTAAACCAAACTTCAATTCAATTACATTACTTTTACTCGACTCTGTGGTGACCAACGATAAATTAATCATTACGCTTGATTCTGGTACCTATGCCTGGCGCATCCGTGCCGAAAATAATGGATATGTCACAGAATACACGGAAAGCACTTTTAGTGTATTAAGTAGTTCGAGTGCCGCAACTGATATTTCTGAAGATACGATTTTTTTAATAGCACCTGGAGATGATGTAACCCTTCAGCAATCTAGTGTTACCTTTAGTTGGGATGCCGTAGAGGGCGCAGAGGAGTATCAAATCCAAGTGGCAAAACCGAGTTTCAATCAGTTGGAAGAACTTATGATAGATTCGATTATGACGACCACACAGATTAGTACTACTTTGGAAAATGGAAAATATGAATGGAAAGTGCGTGGAAAAAATGAAGCTTATGAAACAGCTTATACACAGAGTCAATTTACGGTTGATTTTGATTAAAATTAGATTTGATCGAAACCGGTTAGCACCATTTAATAACAAGTTAATTAAATGCCGCCAGTTTGAAGAAGGTTATTATGATTAATTATTTTATTGAAAATATTTTGCAGAATACATTCATATTATAAAATATAATGAATAAAATCGGCAAATTTTATTGAAAATAAATGTTAAAAAACAAAAAACTAACATATTATCTTTTACCTTTTGTATTGGGCATTTGGGGCATAATTGGATTCCAGTTATTTCAATTTCAGGATGAACCAAGCTATGATACAACTCAAAATTTAACTCCAAAAAATACCCTTCAGACTAAACTTGCCGACAGCACTTATGTATTAAAATTAGCCTATAAGGACCCATTTTTGAAACATGTACGTCAAAATCCTCCTATTTCACAAAAAAATACCATTCAAAAGAAAGAAAATCCTAAAAAACCAAAGAAAGAAATAGAAAAAAAGCCCATTTTCTCTGCCGAAAAATTCCACTATTTTGGTATGGTTAGAAATAATAAGCAGGGCAAAAAAGTAGGCTTGTTAACATTTAATAATAAAAGCTTTTTGATTTCGACTGGTGATCAGGTGGATCAATTTGTTATTGGGAAACTGTTTACGGATTCTGTTGAAGTCAAGACTAAGGAAAACAATTATTTTATAAAAAGA
>JAUIFR010000022.1 GCA_030430325.1 Bacteroidia bacterium
ACTGATTGGTATAAACCATATCTTCTTTGCTAGGCTTCGGACGAATAAGGATATGACGAGTATTGATAAGATTTCCACGACGTTCTAAAAGCTGAATCAAGTGAAAGCCAAATTCAGATTCTACTGGCTCTGAAATTTCCATTGGTTTTAAAGAAAATGCCATCGCTTCATATTCTGGAACAAGTTCTCCACGCTCCAGCTGAGCCACTTCACCTCTCCCAATCGACGATTCATCCTCTGCTTGAAAGCTCGGTGCCATTGCTAGTAGTCTTACCTCTTTATCCAGCGGTTTGCCTTTAAGGTTGTGCCATAAAGTCGCGGATTGAACATAAGTTAAGCTATTCGTTTTTAATATATAAGGAATATTTTTGTAGTCAAGCTCTTGAACTACTGGCTTACGTAATAACAACTCAAATGGAATAAGTGCCAACTTACCTTCTGGTGAAACAATTAAACGCTTATTTCCAATGATTTGATCAATTGATTGAAACATAGTTTGGTAAATCTGATGTGCCACATAGGAAAAAGAAGCCCAACTGCGGTCCGCATCCAAAACAAACGCCTTACTGCGTATAATTTGATGTAATTGATCTACCCAAATCACCAGTGAGTCAGGTTTATTTAGCTGATTAAATCGAACCTGCTGTTTATCCGCATAAATGAGGTAAATGGAATTAGCACACTCCTGCCAAGTTATAAATGCCTGATCATCAGATAAATACTCCTGCAATTTTGTAACAGACAGTGTTTTCTTTTGATGTTTTAGTGCAAAGTAGGTAGGGTAATTTTCTTCAAATAATTGAAGCAGTTTGGCATATTGTATGCGATTATATTGTAATAAGTGCCGAATAGAATCTGCTCGCTTAACTTTCCTGTTTTGGTCTAACATGACTTGTAGTTCTGCTATTTTATTTCTCAAACTATATTCCTTTAATAGAAGTTGATTCGGAATACCTCCAAATTTCTTTGCTTGATTTTCTTGTAAATTTCCCTGAAGCACACGTGCCTTTGATCGCTCCATAATTTTGAATGCTCCCTGTAAATAACTAACATCGCCAAAATTTTTATAACATGCATATGCACACTCTACTGCACCATCATTAATTTCAGCGATGGTCTGGGCAAATCGAAGCTTGGATCGTTCAGTGTTAATACGAATGGCAAGTGTATCAAACAATTTTATAGCATCTTGATAACAGGCATAGGCTTGTTTGAGGTACTTCTTATTTCGATATTGACTAAAAAGTCCCATAAATGCCTGAGCCTTCCCTTTAAAAGAATTTAAATAAAATTGACTTCCACCCACATAAGTAATAGGTGGGTTATCTGCACGTTGCTGTGGTTGGTAATCGGCATATAATGCTTGAAATGCATCATTAAAATGATCGATAGCCTTGATATATTGCTCACTTTGAAGAAAGCTGTTAGCATACATCATGTAGGTTTCTCCTAATTCAGGATGGTATTTGGGCAATGAAACACGCTGATTGATGAGAGCAGAATCATAATATTGTTGGGCCCGTTTGTGCTGCCCCTGTTTATCAAAACATGCACCTAGTGACTGATAACAATAGGCAATTAAGTAGTGGTTTTCTTCCAGCAACCTTTTCCGAACATGCAATGACTTGAAGAGGTATACTTCTGCCGAGTCAAAATTAGATTGGTACAAGTAACAATTCCCAATATTATTGTAAGAGTCTCCTAATTGATGACTATCCTCCCCAAAATAACTACGAAGAATATGTAAAGATTTATTATAATTAACGAGAGCTTCATCATAATATTTCGTCTCCCTCAATATCCAACCCAAGTTATGATAAATGGTGATTAATGCATAGTGCCGATGACTATAATATTCTTGATATTTTTGAACAATATACTCATAATAGTGTTTCGATGCTTGCAAGTCACCTACTCTAGATTTTAGGTAAGCATAGGTTCGATAAGCCTTCAAAAGAAAAGGACTATGGTCATCTCCTTGCTCTTCTAAATATGTATTAACTTTTTCTAAGTAATAAGTGGCACTATCATAATTCCCACTAGTAAGAAAATTAAAACATACCCAATACTGATATCTTGGTAGTTCTTTGAACTCTTGGTGTTGCTTTAAAAAAGTTTTAGCGGCCTTTCTTTGGTCCTGCTCAATCATGCATTGCATAATCAGCATGATGAACTCCATCTTAAATTCTGAAGTTACACCTGAGAGTATTCTTGCACATAATTGCTGAGCCTGTTCAAACTTTTCTTCCTGTATGAGAATAGATGCTTTATGATAATAGTATTGCTGCCAATCTATTGCAGTAAATGTTGATACATACTGCTCCCTGAGTATAGCCAAACATTTTTTACTTCCTTCATAGTCAGCCACTTGAAAATCAACCTTTGCCTTTAAGAACCAATATGGTTTAGAGGCTTGCGCACTAGAAATTTTTTTCAAAACAATGCCGGCCTGCTTATAATTATGTGCTGACACATAGTGCTGAGCAAGTTCCAGTTGATTTGCTGCAAGACTGCTTAAAAAGCCGCTAAATACATAAAAAAGAACAAAAGTAGATACCTTAGAACTACTTCGTCTCTTTATCATGCATGCGTTCTTCTTTCTCATCTTGCCTATCCCGCTCATTCTTGTCGGTAGATGTCTGAAAGCTTTTTACATCAAGTTTTGCTAATTTCTTGTCTAATGATTGCATAATAAAATAATTTTTGGTTACAAAAATTCATAGTAAAGTTATAAAAAATTTTTAGACTTTCTTACTTTAAAAGTTTCCCTAAAAATTTTACCAACTTCACTTAAAAATACCTGTTTCTATTATATTAATGTATCACCTTTTAAAAATGTTATGGTAGAATTTAGCTTTTTTTCGTATATGGCGTTTGTGAGAATAAATTTGGTAAGCACGAAACTACGATTGTGTACTACTTTGCTATAAAATCCATGGGCAAGGTCGGCTTAAAAAAATAAATCTTAAAATGAGTAAACTGGTTAACTTCACTCTCCACTTCAACATATCCGCCCAATGTCTCCACTTGTGACTTAATAAGATACAAACCAATACCCTTACCATCAACATGGTGATGAAACCGAGCATACAAATTAAAGAGGTGTTCGCCATATTTATCTAAGTCGATACCTAAGCCATTATCCTTTATGCTCAACAAAATTTTATCACCTAAATCTTTTGTAGATAGTTCAATAAATGGCTTTCTATCAGCTGAACAGTACTTTATCGCATTGGATAAGGTATGTTGTAATATACTCTCCAAGTAGCTTGGGATGGTATAAATCTGCTCTACGGCTGAAAAATCATATTTTAGGGACGCCTCGGTTTTTTCCATTTGTTCGTTCATACCCTCCACTGCTTTTTTGGCGGCTTGTTCAAATCTAACCCAGTCTTTCTTTTCACTGATGTTTTGAGTGACTTGCAGCAATGCATTTAAATCTCTGGCAATTTCATCCAAATCAATTACAGCATTTTGAATATGATCTATAAGTACGGTGTTCCTGGGATTTAATGGTTCTTTTTTATCATATAAATTTACTAGTCCTAATAAATTGGCCACTGGAGCACGTAATTTGTGGGATATTATATAAGTATATTCCTGAAAATTATTGTTTTTATCAATCACCTCTTGGTTCAAGTAGGCTAGCTTTTGCTCTCTTTCTTTTAATTTTAAGTTAGATTGAAATTGCCCGGTTATTTCTTTCGCAAATGACTTAAAACCAATTACTTGTCCATTTTTCACCAAAGGACCACAACGTACTTTAAACACCTTTTCTTGCCCCGTATTGGTATATATATGGTCTACTGATTCGATAGACTTACCTTGCATGGCCTGAAGGTACCTTCGCATCCACTTAAATTTTAATGAACTCGGCACGTCAAGTTGCATAATACGCACAGGAAGTGATACTTTACATCCTAAAACTTCCTCCAAATTCCGAACCCATGCTTGGTTTGATTCGACTAAATTAAAATCTTTGTCCAGTACCCATAAGCAAATATCTGCCTCTTTTCGAGCCTCTTCCAGCATAAACTTGATGGCCTCAATATTGACTAGACTTAAATTTAATTCAATAAATTCCATGCTAAACGTAAATCCAACATGGTTATCTAATTGGTCCAGACAAGGAATCAATGACGAAATCACCGGAAAGTACTCCCCATTTTTAGAGATAAAATAATGCTTAAACCGGTGTATTCGTAATTTATCCTTGATGGCATCACCTAAAAACAAGATGCTTTTGTCCTTGCTAATTGCTTGATTAGTATCAGTTTCGTTTTTTGATGCTGCTTCGTTGGCAATAAATTGGTACAAGTTACTATTGATTAACTCATTTTCTGTGTAACCTAAAATACCCAGTACATTACCTTGGATTTCATTTATTTTACCTTTTGGGTCTAGTATCATGGTGATCTGGTGCTTAGCTGATGCCTGAATTTCTTCAATAGGTTGAACAATTATAAAAAATAACCCTTGCCCATTCTGATGCTCAATGTATTTTATAAGTAACTTAACCCAAACTTGTTGACTCCCTTGCCCTTCCAGCCTTAATATTAATTCTTTATTCTTTAAGGTGTCACCCCATACTACTTCGAGTTGACTTTGAAATAGGGCCTGGTCATCATGATAAATGTAATTAGTAAATGTATCTTCATACTCATCTTCCAATGCTAGTAACCGAACAAAACAATCATTTTGATAGATGATAATGCCAGTTTTCGACAGCAGTAAAATACCGCACTTTAAATCATTTATTTCTTTAGGGATAAACGCTGAATCATTATACCCCATGGCTGCATTCAACATGAAGAATTTAATTAAATTATAAAATATTACATATTCGATTCTATAATGTAACAAAAAATCTTGGCCAAATTTGCTATGTTTTTACACCCAAATAAGATGCAGAATAGTTATGGGCAAGTCCACATTATACCCTCATAAATTATGTGACCTAATGCGAAGACACTTCTCAATAAAAAAAAATTGGATGTATGTGATCTTCTAAATTTCATTTGATTCAATTAACGAAATTATTCGTACTATTAAAAGAATAAACAATATGCATTTTTTTTGATTTATAAACTTTTATTACATCGGATTTTAGTTTAATTTAATAGGGAATTAAAACTTGAGAGCTCACAATATAAATTGAAGTAATAAAATCGATGGTGTCAATTAATTAGTGGTGAAAGATTTTATTTTCGCTTTTTTTTTTGCACATTTGTCTTTCCCTAAATTTTCAGAGTGGTCCATTTGATTTCATTCCTAATGAATGATTTTCACACGTTCTGTTTTGAAATGGGAACACAAAAGACAAAAAACGCTTTCCGGGTTCGAAACAAATGCAAATAGATTGTAAAACAGCATGGGAAAACTGCCTCCTTTTTATAAAGGGTAAAATAGGTGATAAAAGTTTTAAGACTTGGTTCGAACCCATCATTCCAATCAAACTAGAGAATCAAATTCTTACCATTCAGGTGCCTAGTCAATTCTTTTATGAGTGGCTTGAAGAGCATTATGTTGACGTATTAAGAAGTGCCATTGTAGCAGAATTAGGCAGAACAGCTCGATTAGAATACTCAGTGGTAGTTGATACGGGAAATAGCACGGGCAAACAACTTACTGTAAAGTTGCCTACAAGCCCTAGCAAAGGATCAAATGGGCACACCCCAACCATAGAAAAAGAACAAGTTACCGAGCCATTTATACTATCAAACCACCTTAACCCCAAATATACCTTCCATAATTTTATTGAAGGTGATTGTAATCGTCTTGCCAGAAGTGCTGGTATGGCTGTTGCCAATAAACCGGGTGTTACCTCATTTAACCCCTTAATGGTATATGGAGGAGTAGGGCTTGGTAAAACACATTTGGTTCAATCTATTGGGAACGACATAAAAAGACAATATCCTGAAAAAGTTATAGTATACGTTTCGTCTGAAAGTTTTACAGGTCAATTTATAGAATCACTCAAAAACAACCGGATTCAAGAATTCACGAATTATTTTGCCAAAGTTGATATATTAATTATTGATGACATACAATTTTTATCAGGAAAAGAAAAAACGCAGGAAATTTTCTTCCATATTTTCAACCATCTCCACCAAAGTGGCAAACAAATCATCATGACGAGTGATTGCCCGCCCCGTGACCTTAAAGGCCTTGAAGAAAGATTACTTTCAAGGTTTAAATGGGGGTTAACCGCTGATTTACAGCAACCTGACTATGAAACACGTATTGCAATAATTGAACAAAAAATGCAAGCTGACGGTATCGCTGTTCCGAGAAGTGTTTTGGAGTATGTAGCATACAGTGTCGATACTAATATTCGAGAGTTAGAGGGTGTATTGATTTCTCTAATTGCCCATGCCTCTCTCAATCGCAAAGAAATTGATCTAGAACTAGCCAAACAAACGCTAAAGAATCTAATCCATGATATCGACACAGAGGTCAGCATTGATTATATCCAAAAAGCAGTATCAGAGTTTTTACATATTGAAATGGAGGACCTAAAAGGTAAAACACGAAAAAAAGAAATTGTTATTGCCAGGCAAATTGCGATGTACTTGGCTAAAGAGTATACTACACACTCCTTAAAGTCAATTGGATATTATTTTGGAGGTAGAGATCATAGCACGGTGATTCACGCCATCCAAGCTGTTAATGATATGATTGACACAGATTCGCGTGTGAAAAATAACATTCATGACATCAAAAAGAAGCTTAAATTAAAAGTAGTTTGATTTTTTTGAATATATTTAGCAAAAAACATTCAAAATAAACCATTTTAGTAAAAATGATGCCGAGCCAAAAGGTATACAAACACCAGCTCCATTTAGTTCGAAAAGATCAAAAATACCAAGCGTTTTTATGCTTGAGCAATCAAACGATTGATTTTTTAACGGAACAATTAAATGATTATTTACACCCAAAAGAATGGACCATTTTTCAAGCTTTAAAGGCACCAAAAAGAATACACTCCTACGCCATAGGTCGTTATTGTGCCAAACTTGCTTCAAACTTTTTTTTTAATGAACAAAATCTTGCTAAAATTAACATTAGTAGTGGTGTGTTTGAACACCCCACCATCGAGTACCCCTGGCATGAAAATATTCGAGTGAGTATATCTCATAGTGACCAGTGGGGTGGTGCCATTTCATTTTCAGAAAAACACCCAATGGCAATTGATTTAGAAGTCATTAACCCTGATAGAAAATCGACGATCGCCTCTCAATTAACTGTACACGAATTAAAAATTATTCAAAATTTACCGCTTGAAAGTGCTGCAGCACATACCTTAATTTGGACGCTAAAGGAAGCTCTTTCAAAGGTGTTCTTTTGTGGTTTGATGACGCCACTTAAGGTTTTTGAAGTCGAAGTCGTCTCCATTGAAAATAATTTATTTATTAGCAAGTTTAAAAACTTTGGACAATATAAAGGATATTCATTTCTATTTGGAAGCATGGCATTAAGCATAACATTGCCCGCTCGATCATCCATACAATCCGATTTTTCAGCATTTGCTAGCTCACTCCAAGCTAATTTTTAACAAGTGCCTTTTCAACTATCTCAGTGGTGTATAAATTGAGCATCTCTTCCATTTGCTCTTCTAGTGTCATATGAGTAGTATCCATAAAATGTGCATCTGGAGCCTGAATAAGAGGACCTTCAACACGAGTTTCATCAATTTTATCTCTTTTTCTAAGGTTTTCTAAAACTGCCTCAAATTCTACCATTTCTCCCATTTCAAGCAGCTCCTTTTGTCGTCGATGCGCCCTTACCTCAATATCTGCTGTCATAAAAATCTTAAGCTCAGCATCTGGAAATACGACCGTACCTATATCTCGACCATCCATCACGACCCCCCTCTTTTTGCCTAATTTTTGTTGCTGCCTGACCAAAGCTCTACGTACGTCAACAATAGCACTCACCTCTCCGACTTTATCAGTAACATACATTTTGCGAATTTCATCTTCCACATTCAGACCATTAAGATATATTTCATGTTTCCTTTTACCGTCATGGTAATAAAAGTCCAACTGAATTTTATCTAGTGCCTCTTTGATTTCTTTAGGATTATTAAAGTTGATATAATTTTTAAGAAAAAATAACGTTACCGCTCTATACATGGATCCAGAATCAATATAAACATATTGCAGCCAAAATGAAAGTGCTTTTGCCGTACTGCTCTTTCCACATGCAGAGTACCCATCAATCGCAATATTAATTTTTCTCATAAATATAATACCTTATCTAACCATTTTTGTTATGAAGCTAAATAACGAAAAACAGGCTATATAACAAAATGTTGATATATAAATTGGAGAGATTATTTATCACATTCATTAATTTATCCAACTAATAGCCTATTCGGAATTAAATTCAAACATAACAAATTCGATTACCACCTTTTAATTTCAATCATTTTTTTAGAAATTCGTCTAAAATTGAGGCAATGAAAAGTGTTAACCCATTATTATTTCTAATCTTCTTATTTATAAGTTGTTATATGGGTGCACAAGAATCTGATAAGACCTATTACAAGACTGAGCAAGAAAGGAATAATAACAGTAGTGACTCAAAGGAAAAAACTACCAGCCAAAACAGCCAAAAAGATAAGCCATCCTTTTTTGATCGAGTTTACTTCGGAGGTAACTTTGGTGCTAGCTTTGGTGCATTTTCTTATTTCCAAGTAAATCCATCTATTGGTTATTTATTTACCAAACAGTTTTCAGCAGGAATTAGCCTTAATTACATTTTTGCAAATAATCAAAAAAGAGATTTTCATGTATATGGTGCAGGTATATTTGCTCGACATACTTTTTTTGATCGACTAATCCTGCAAACAGACCTTGAATTTGTAAATGCAGATGTGTTTATTGCTAATTCAAATGAATATGAACGAATTTGGCTTACTGGTTGGCTTGCAGGTGGAGGAATATTTCAACCAATTGGAAAAAAAGGTGGAATTTTTATCATGCTAATGTATAATCTTTTATATAATGACCAAAGGTCTTATTATCGTACACCATTAGTATTTCGAACTGGCTTTAGTTTATGAAAGAAATCCTAAAAAACTTGTACCGGTATGAGATTCGTATGCGAAAATCACTCAATAATAGCATGCATGGGGATTTTAAGTCGATATTTAAAGGGTCTGGCCTCGAATATGAAGATGTGCGCACTTATCAATATGGGGATGATGTGCGAATCATTGATTGGAATGTTAGCGCTAAAGGGCACGGTACCTTTGTAAAAACTTTTCGTGAAGAAAAGGAACAACGCATTTTTTTTATAGTAGATGTAAGTGCTTCTCAACAAATTGGAAATAAGGGCAATAAAAAACTGGATCTCGTTAAGCAACTATGTGGTACCTTAGCTTATTCAGCAAGTAAGGAGTCTTGCCAAATCGGCTTGTTAGCATTCTCCGACCAAAAAGAAATTTATATTAAACCTCAAAAAGGCATCAAGCACTTTATGCTTATTGTCAGCCGGTTATTCAGACTTCAAAATAAATCCATTAAAACGAACATATCAAAAGCTATACATTTTGGCCTTCAATTACTCAAGCGTAAAGCTGTAGTTTTCTTAATTTCTGACTTTATTGATGAGGGGTTTGAAAAGCCATTAAAAGCGCTTGCTCGTAAGCATGATTTGGTAGTGCTCCATATTGCCGACCTACAAGAATTCAAGCCTGTGGGGCTTGGTTTAATTCCAATTATTGGTGCCGAAGATGGTAAAATACACTGGAAAAACACCTCTTCAAGATCGTACAAAAAGCATGCCAACCAATTTTTCAGCGAAAAAAGACAGCAAGTAGCTCAAATATGCAAAAGACACCAAGCGGATTATCAATATATCCAAACAAACGAAGACTTTATTCCCTACCTTGTCCGCCTGTTTCAGAAGAGGAATCAATCTCAAAAAAGCAATAAGTCATGAATAAAAAGTCATTCATTTGCTTTTTAATAATTGCCCAAACTTGTGTTTTAATCGCACAAGAAATAAAACCTCATGGTAAGTTTATTCAAGACAGTATGGTAGTTGGTCAACCCATCTCCTTTGAGCTCCAGGTAACCTACCCCACGTCATTTACTGCCTTATTTCCAGATAGCACCTATGATTTTGCACCCTTTGAATGGGTAAGTAAAACCTACAAGCCAAGTAGAATTGACAGCACTTGGATCATGGATAAAACCACCTATCAAATCCGTTCATTTGAACTTGATTCCTTGCAGGCACTTAAGCTTCCTGTTTTTTTAGTAGATCAATCAGGTGATAGTACGACCATTTTCACCCCGCTGGATACCATAAGATTAGTGGCCAAAATTAAAACGTTACCTCAAAAAATTGAATTAAAAGAAAGTACTGATCTTTTTAAGATTGCTTATCGTTTACCATACTTTTACATAACCATTTTCGCAGTAGCACTTGTATTTATTTTACTAACTTGTTGGCTTATTTTCCGTAAATCAATTCAACGTACCATTAAAATTAGACGCTTAACGAAAAGGCACCTGCAATTCATGGAGCAATATCGAACACTACGGCTAAATATCCTTACCAATGAGCTCAAGGGCCAGCGGACTCCAGATCAAACCCTTGAATTATATAACCTATGGAAGAGTTATATGGAGGGTCTTGAACATATACCCTATACAAAATTAACTTCAAAGGAATTATTAAAAATATCTGATAATCAAATGCTTATAGAAATTATTCGAACAATAGAAAAGGATATTTATAGTCGAGTAAAAAACAAAAAACTTTATAAAAGCTTTGAACAACTTCAGAAAATTACAGTGGAGCGCTTTTATACTATCATTGATCAGATTAAATTTAAACAAGCATGATGGAAGGTCTTCAATGGTATTCATGGCAATGGTTTCACCCCAAAATATTAGAAAGCTTTGAGTGGGCCAATCCTATGTATTTTTATGGCCTATGGTTTATCCCAATCATTTGGCTTGTACGTTTATTATTGCAATTTGGGTTTAAAGCTAAATTACCCGTTTCACTTGATCGTCAATATTTTAAAATAAGCTTTAACACATGGGCCCGGTTTGTACCACCCCTGATAGTTAGTATGGTTATTGCACTAATATTAACAGCACTTGCACGGCCACAACTGATCAATGAAAAAATAGAACAATGGTCTGAAGGTATAGATATCGTATTGGTTATTGACATCTCTAATTCCATGCAAGCTTTAGATTTCAAACCCAATCGGCTTGAAGCTGCCAAAAAAGTGGCTAAGGAATTTATAAATGGGCGGTTAGAGGATCGCATCGGCCTTGTTGTTTTTTCGGGAGAAGCCTACCCCCTATCTCCGCTTACGACTGATTACGATTTATTGCATACGCACATTGAGGATATCAACTTTGAAATGATTCAAAGCAATGGTACGGCCATTGGTAGCGCCATTGGTGTAGCTACAAACCGCATGCGAGACTCCATTCAAAATACAAAAGTCCTTATACTTTTAAGTGATGGTGAAAGCAATGCTGGTTTGGACCCGATAAAAGCAGCCGAGCTTGCCAAAGCTTATGGTATAAAAATTTATACCATAGGAGTGGGCAAGAAAGGAGAAGTACCCTATCGAGATCAATTTGGAATCATCCAGTATTTAAATAATGAAATTGATGAGGAAACACTAAAGGAAATTGCCAAAATTGGAGACGGCATGTATTTTAGAGTAACTAATAATCAGGCCCTAGAGCAAGTTTTTAGTCAAATTGATGACTTCGAAAAAACCAAAATTCAGGAAACAAAATATCAAGATACGAATGATTACTATACCGTTTATTTGAGATGGGGACTCATATTATTGGGCATTTGGTTTTTTACTAAATTATTGTTTTTTCATAATGTGTTAAGGGATTAAAGGTTTAAGATCATTATTTTTCAAATTTTGTACTTTTCTAATATACAAACAAAATTAAAGTTTCATAATTTACGTTCTGCAATTAACTTTTCTAACTTTATTTTATATAATTTGTTAATCAGAAACATGCTGTTATTCTTTTCTAAATTCAATTATTGAATATATTTTGCTAATTTTATTGAATTTTATTTTTCAAGGTGTCTTTCCAACTAAAATTCTTTAAAAATATTGGGACTTTATTCAGAATAATTTTCGATTGTTTCAAATTATTATAAATTGTATTTTTCTAATAATTTAAATTATTTAAATACCATCTAATTCTAGCTAAAGCTCATTTTCTATTTCCATTTTTAATTTTGTACTAATCATTCTTTATATTTAACCCTTAATTAATGCTTAACTAAAATGCATTGAATGCTGGTTAAGTTATTTTTTAGCAGAAATCACCATTATTATGAACTTAAGCATCACAAATTTTGATTCCTATCAAGAAAAATACCAACAAAGTATAAAAAATCCCGATCAATTTTGGGAAGTAATTGCCTCCCAATTTAAATGGCAGAAAAAATGGGATAAGGTTTGTTCTTGGGACTTCAATCAAGTTGATATTAAATGGTTTGAAGGCGCTAAGCTCAATATTACTGAAAACTGCTTGGACCGGCATTTACCTCAAAAAGCGAATGACATTGCCATTATTTGGGAACCAAGTGAGCCTGGGCAGCCATTCATTCAACTCACCTATCAGCAGCTCTATGAGCAAGTTTGCCAAACCTGTAGTATGCTCAAGGAGCTCGGTATCGAAAAAGGCGACCGGGTTTGCCTTTATATGCCTATGGTGCCCGAGCTTTTGATCGCAGTATTAGCTTGTGCAAGAATTGGAGCCGTACATACCGTGGTGTTTGGAGGGTTTTCTGCCAATGCACTTGCCGAACGCATTGACGACGCAGGCTGTAAGCTACTCATCACGACAGACGGTGCCAAACGCGGTCATAAAATCATCCCTTTTAAGCAAATTGTAGATGAAGCATTAGCATTAAGCAAACACATTGAAAAAACTTTAGTTTACCGGCATTTAGGTGAAAAATGTGCCATGCAACAAGGTCGGGACATTTGGTGGCACGAATTGTCACAAAATCAACCATCTGAGTTTATTGCCGTAGCAATGGATGCGGAAGACCCACTTTTCATTTTATATACCTCTGGCTCTACTGGTAAGCCAAAAGGTGTTGTGCATACTTGTGCTGGCTATATGGTTTGGACTGCCTTTACTTTCCAAAATGTATTTCAATACAAAGAGGGAGAAGTATTTTGGTGTAGTGCCGATATTGGTTGGATCACAGGCCATAGTTACCTTACTTACGGTCCACTTTTATCAGGCGCAACCACGCTTATGTTTGAAGGCATACCGACTTATCCAGATGCTAGCCGATTCTGGCAAGTTATAGAAAGGCATCGTGTGAATATTTTTTATACTGCACCAACTGCCATTCGCTCACTAATGGCACATGGCACAACCCTTCCTGAGCAATTTGAAATGGAGAGCCTTAGCGTATTAGGCACGGTAGGTGAACCTATTAACGAAGAGGCTTGGCAATGGTATTTTAATTATATAGGTAAAAGACGATGCCCCATTGTGGATACTTGGTGGCAAACTGAGACTGGAGGTATTATGATTGCTGGCCTAGCAGGTGTCACGCCCCAAAAACCAACCTTTGCGAGTTACCCCCTACCCGGAGTTCAACCTATATTGGTAAATGAAAATGGCAAAGAAATTACCGAACCCAGCACGAATGGCTACCTATGCATCAAATACCCATGGCCGGGAATGCTACGTACAACCTATGGCGATCATGAGCGTTGTATTCAAACATATTTTAGTACCTTTCCCGGGCTTTATTTTACGGGGGATGGGGCTTTTAGGGATGAATTGGGCATGTACCGAATAAATGGACGTGTTGATGACGTTATCAATGTATCAGGGCATCGATTTGGTACTGCTGAGATCGAAAATGCCATCAACTTACATCCAAATGCCATCGAATCAGCTGTGGTAGGTTACCCACATGATATTAAAGGTGAAGGCATTTATGCCTACGTTATTTTTGAACAAAATGAAATTAACGAAGAGCAATTAATCCATGAAATCAAGGATTTAGTAATAAAACAAATAGGCAAAATTGCTCAGCCTGATTATATTCAACTCGTGCAAGGCTTGCCCAAAACACGTTCTGGTAAAATTATGCGCCGTATTTTACGGAAAATAGCAGCCGGCCAATATGATGAATTAGGTGATACCTCCACTCTGCTTAATCCAGAATGCATCGAATTTCTTAAAGAAGGCCAAAAAAGCCTTATGACAAGTTCATAATAAATAAATTTAGCATAATTTGTTGAATTTAAAAAACTTTACGATTTGATACAGGTGAATAATGCGAGTTAAACTGGCACTGGACAAGAATCAGAACAACACGCTGCAGTCATCTTGACTGTCTATACTCACAACAAACTTTTGTTGGTTTCAAAGAAATGAAGGGCATTCCCCCTTTTGCTGTATTAGTTGTTGTAAAACTTTTAACCAATTGGTTAAGTTTAAACTTTTTCATGAATAAAAAATAAACTACATGTGAATATGAAATTAACTTCGAGGAATGGCTACATAAAAACTCGTACCTTTGCCGACTTGGCTCTCACACCAGATTCTACCACCGAGTTCATGAGTTAATTGATAAGCAATCGAAAGACCTAAACCTGAAGAATCCTCCCCAGCGGTTGGCTTGGCACTTAGTTTGGTAAATCTCTCAAACAATCTTGGTTGTTCATTATGATGGATACCTACCCCTTCATCTCTAATTTCTGTAATTATTTCATCTGTGTCAGCTGAGTTTTTAGCTTCTACATAAATGTTTTTACCGCTTGGCGTAAACTTCAATGCATTACTTAATAAATTCTCAAAAATACGAGTAAGCTTTGCTCGATCCGTTTGCAAATTATATGTACAAGCTAGTGTATCACCCGTATGTATTTTTATGGCTTTTTGAAGGCTACTTCCTTGGAAAACCTCCACCAAACTCTTAATCATTTCACCCAAATTGATCGTCTCTGATTGCTTCAAAGAATGCATTTCTTCTTGATCAGCCCTACTTGCTTGAGCATGGTTATCAAGCTCATCTACCACTAGTTGATGCATACGTTCGGCCGTCTGATCAATCATTCTAAGCATTTTGAACTGCTTATCATCTAAGTTTTTACCTTGCTTTAACAATAATTTCACAACACCCTTAATATTATTGGTTGGGTTTTTTAAATCATGACTTGCATGTTGTATACTCTCTACCCCTTTATCATATTTGGCTTGTAAATTTTCCTTTTCAAGTTCGGTCTTAATGAGCTGAAGCCTATACTTTTGTACTCTAAAATATAATAATACCACCAAGGCACAAACAATTAAAATGACAAATAAAAGCATCAAATTATAGGATTCACCAAAAGGAAACATATTCAAACTTAAACCCTTAGAACCGAGTAACGCACTAGGATCTGTTTGACTAGTATTTGATTGATTCTGCTGCGCAATAAATTGCTGTATGCTTTGTGCCTTTTTATTAGTCTGCTGAGCCATCAATGGAACACCATTAGCATTCTGTACATGACTCTTATAGGCTAATACATCAATTTGATCCCGCATATTCAACTCATTCTTACCTTCAGCCGCCAACATATTTATTTGATCAATATAATGTTGAGCTTTAGTAAAATCCTTTTTCTCTACATAGATAGCTATGACATTAATGAGTATATCTTGCAGGTCTTCAGTAGTGGCCTGGTCATGTAAAATTTTCATAGCCATCTCACTATACTGAATGGCTTTATCAAAGTTGCCTTGATACCGATATGTATAGCCCAGGTTCGTATAAATGATGCTAATTCGTTTAGAATCACCTAAATTTTTAGCCATTTTTAGTGCTTTGAAATAATACGTTTCTGCTCTTTCAAAATCTTTAATTCTATTATAAGCAATTCCATAAGCATTATAAACATTAAATAGGCGTATTTTATCGTTAGGCAAATAGTTTTTGACAAGAATAAGATTAAGACCATGATAGTATAAAGAAGAATCATACTCTTCTAAAAACTTAAAATTCCGTGCCATTTCAATATAGCTATCATTTAATGACTCCATATTTCCAATCTGTTTGGAAATATTCGCACTTTTCTTGTAACTAATTATGGCATCTCGATAACGGTACAATTTAGACTGAACAAAACCTATATTATAATAGGTCTTCTCAATTTGATCTGTTAAGTTTCTATCCTGATATAGCTCCAGTGCATTCTGATACTCTTGTAATGATTTAAGAAAGTTACCATTTTGACTTTCCCAATAGGCCATATATTCTTGAATTACAGCAAAATTAGTTGGGTCAAGCTCATTTTGACCTGGAATAGTTGCGTTGTGCGTATCTTGCATAAAATCATCACAAAACACTTTCGGGTATTGACTATCACCGTGCCCTTGAGCAACTAACAATATAAATACGATATAGAATGTAATTTTTAACAACAAAATAAAAATTTGACTCAATATAATTGTTTAACAATTTAGTGCATAACCAAAAACTACCATTTCCTTACCTATGTAAGAAAATGGTAGTTTTTATTTGATTTCTGATAAAGTTTATAAAACTATATCTTCGGTGGCTTCTGTTGGCCATCCGCTTCATTCTCCCCTCCACCGTTAATGTAATGCAAATAAATTATCCTATTTGCAAGGAGTTGATTGAGCTTTTTCATAATACCTAGGTTAAAAAGTTGATTGAAAATAAAAAATTGCAAAACTGCACTGCATTAATTAAAAAGCTTCATAGTATATGTTAAGATTGCTTCTCTGCAATTTTAATCAATTTATTTTCAGTTTACAAGGATTTAATATTTTATTTTATAATTCTATAATAAAACTTTAAATTGATAATTATTAATATAATTAAATTTATACTTTAAATAATATAATTTTCAGATAATTATTATTATTATGTTCAACCTTTCCATTTTATTTCATGTAAATTGCGCCTGCTCTGATTCTTATTAAATTTCAAGATATTTCTTGAGTAGAACTATCTTAGTTATGCTATTTTTAAAAAATAACCCAACAATACTCATATCTTACATTATTGATTTAAACGTATATTAAATTCTTTTTGAAACAAAAATGTATGAAATTCGTATTTATTAATGAAGGCATATAAAAATGAAAGCAATTTGGATTGTACTTTTAACGTGAATTCGTATGCTGAATGCTATTGCACAGGATTCAGATTCGACCTACTATATCTTGTTAGCAGACAAAGATATACAAATAGAATCAACAGAAGCCATTAATAATATGTACAACTTTAACTTTAAAAGAGCACGTATTCAATTTAATTGGCTAAAGCAAGAATACCCTGAGCATCCTATTAGTTATTTTTTTCAAGGCTTAAATTTATGGTGGAAAATACAACCAAACACGGATGATGAAAGATTTGACCCCATTATTTTAGCCTATATGGATACCGTAATCCTGAAGGCTAAAAATATGTTGAAAATAAACGAAGAAAATGTTGAGGCTAAGTTTTTCTTGTCCGCTGCATATGGTTTGCAAGGACGATTACATGCTGAGCGAACACATTGGCGAAAAGCCACTTTTGCGAGCAAAAATGCACTCGCCTATTTAGAAAAAAGTAGGGGAAATCACGAATTAAGCCCTGAGTTTCTGTTTGGTGATGCCGTTTATAATTATTTTTCTGTATGGATTCCAGAAAACTACCCTATTTTGAAGCCTGTAGTGGTATTTTTTCCAAAAGGCGATAAAGAACTTGGTCTAGAACAGCTTACCAAAGTAAGCACACACGCGTTTTATACTCGAATTGAAGCCAAATATCACCTTATGCGAATTCTAGCATATGAAGAAAACAGACAGTCCGAGGCATTAGCCATTGCACAACAACTACATGATTGGTATCCTAACAATCCATACTTCATGCGATACTATGCTCGGCTATTATATGCCACGGGGCAATACAAAAAAGCAGAACAAATTTGCTTAAGTATGCTAACTCAAATAGATGAGGGGGTTGATGGTTTTGAGGAAATTTCTGGCCGCTATGTTTGTTTTTTCTTGGGCCAAATTTATGAATATTATCGCCGATATGATGAGGCTAAAACATACTATGAACGTGCCGTCTATTTTTCAGAAAAACTAGAAGCCTATCAAATGGGATATTATTTGTTTTCACTGCTTGCTTTAGGTGAACTAGAAGAACGTGATGAGCACCCACAAGCCGCCAAATATTATTATAAAAAAGTCAAAAAACATGCTAAACGTAAGCACCCAGCCTTTAAAAAGGCACAAGATAAGCTCAAAAAGCTGTAATTTTGAACAATTTTAGCTAATTTTATTCATTATTCTTTTATTTCCATCAACTACACAAAAAACATCACCACATAACCTAGTGCTAATAATGTTAAAAAAACAATTCCCGAAATAGCCAGGTATTTTAGCACAATCGAAGGCCGCTTATGTGATGGAAAGTCCTTTTTAAACACCAATCGGTAATTAATTACAGCCACAATTGGAGCAATTAAAAAGGATAGCGTCGTTGCAAGGTCAACGAAAAAACGAAGGCTACTGGAGAACAAATAAATCAACACAAATGAACCTATGCAAACCAATATCATAAACAATTGATAATAAAATTTATTACTTTTTTGATTTGATAATAGCAATACTGTCTCTTTTAACGAACGACCATACCCATCAATCACCGTAATCGTTGTACTAAACATGGTAGAGAATGCTGCAACTGCAATGATGACATAACACCATTGGCCAATGGTGATGGTATACAAATCTACTAATTGACCAGAAAATACAATGGCCTTATCCGAGAGTACCTGCCCCGTGCCAAATACCAAGTAAGCCCCAAGTGTTACAAAACAAATAGATAATACGGCCGATATACCATAGCCGACATTAAAATCTAACAATGTTTCCTTTAAACTGGGATGATATTTTGTTTGTTTGATTCGCTCTAAAGTCCAAATGCTATTCCAACTCGATAAATCAATGGCCGTTGGCATCCATCCCATTAAAGCAGCTACAAACAACAAGCTTCCTCGCTCCCAAAGCGGAGTTGGTTCAAAACCTGATACCATTGGGCTACGCCCCTTTAAAAGCACCAATACAAAAGCAGACAGAGTGGATAACAGTAAAAATACAGCAATCACTTTAAGTATACCATCTAAAAGATGGAACTTCCCAACCCCTAAAATAAACATACAAATAACTAAAATGATGCCTGCAATTTGATAAATCTCAAGACTGATGCCAAGCAGATGCCCTAGTAACCCTGCGCATACTAATGTTACAGCACCACAAACAGTAAACATAGTACAAATTGTAAGCAGTAAATAAAGTATTAGTACCCACCTGCCTTGTTCCATATACCCATGCAAAATGTGTTGCCCTTTTACATTAGCATAGCGTGAACCAATCTCAAAGAAGGGATATTTCAATAAGTTAGCCAATAATATGAAAGGCACAAGTAAGAAGCCATAGGCCGCGCCTGCCCTTGTTGACTGCACCAAATGAGACACACCAATTGCTGTGCTGGCAAATAAGATGCCCGGCCCCAATACCGTCCAAAATTTAGCTGAAAAAATTCGAGTAAACCTTCCCATAGCTTTATATTAAGAAGCTAAGGTACGATTTTCATTTTTTATTGAAAAAGTGGCGTTGAAAATTAATCCAAACTAATTTCAACGTTTATTGAGTAAATATTGCTTCAATATAATCTTAATTAGCAATTACATGGCCATATTTGAAGCAGATAATGAGAAGCATTTTTGAAGCTGAAGATTATATTTGGCCCCAAATTTATGGTAGCACCAAGATTTGAGTTCAGCAACCTCTTTCGGAAGGCATGTGGCTATAGCCTTTTTTAATTCCTTCTCAAAGAGCATGGCATCAAAACTTACTTTTGATAAAATTGTTTTGTGATATTCTAGCATTTTCTTTCCATTTAATTTAACCATCTATTAAACTGGAAAAATTTCCGCACTATCCTTCTTTCTATTCACTAAAAATAATATTGTCCCTTAATTACTTTCACAATATAGTTAATGATCCCTTAAATTTTTATTAATTTTAGGCCCAAATAAGTGACTTGTAAGAATTGGAGCTATTTTGAAACAAAAAATATATAATAAATTGATTACCAGATATTTACTAATATTCACTTTCCTGGTTTTAAGTGGAATTGGCATGTTATTTGCACAAAATATCAAGATTGATCTGGGCGCCGATAGGATTGCGCAAAATCAATACTTTACGATAACCATCACGGCTAATAATGAACGAATCAAGAGTTATGACGCTTTTCCTGAAATAAAGGGATTTCAGCGGCAACATACAGGTACTTCCATGTCATCCAGTTTTATAAATGGTACACGTAGTTTAACTTATAGTATTACCCAACATTACGTGCCAACAAAGCAGGGGACATTTAGACTGAAGCCTTTTAAGATGAAAGTAAACGACCAAACCGTTGCATCGAATGGTACCACCATTGAAGTGAGTGCCCCCAAGCAACGTAGACGAAGAAATGATCCTTTTAGTATGTTCGACGATTTCTTTAACCAACAAGAAGAGTCATACGAGCAAATTGATGCCGAAGCATACTTATCCTTACATACCGATAAAAATGAAATCTATGAAGGAGAAGGGGTCCTAGTATCCCTTGGTTTTTTTATTGAGGAACAAAGTTATGGTATATTAGGTTTACCTGGCAATATTAATGAACAACTCAATGAGATCTACCAGCTGCTACACCCCAAAAATGCACTTGAAGAGCTGTTTGATTTGCCTTATCAATGGGAAAGGGTGACAGTGGGCAATAAGCGTTTCATTCGATTTACCCTGCACCAAGCCATGTTGTATCCCTTTACCAATGAGGATTTAGTTTTGCCTAGCATCCAATTTGAAATGCAGAAATTCAAAATTTCGCAGGGGTTTTTCAGACGCAAAAAACGTGATGGCATGCAAACATTTAAAAGCAAAGCAAAAACGATCCGGGTAAAGCCACTTCCTCCACACCCACTTAAGGATCAAGTATCTGTAGGGCAATTTACGTTGAATGAAAGCACCACCCCAAATGATCAGTTTAATACAGGAGAAAGCATCCATTATATATTCGAAATAAAAGGTGAGGGTAATTTCTCAACTATTGCCATGAATGAACCTACTAAAGATACACGCTTAGAAATTTACACACCAGATATTCACCAGCAAATCCAGAAAGCACATAATAAAGTACTTGGCACGAAGCGATTCAGTTACGATATCATACCCAATGAGCCTGGCACACATATCCTAAAAGATTACTTTTCTTGGATATATTTTGATCCCAAGCAGGCCCATTATGATACTTTAATCTCTCAAATTAGCTTGCAAGTAGCTGGGGAAAGCCTTCGAGATCATAGCATTGCTTCCTCTGATTTAGGGGATTTTTATAATCAAATTCCTCTAACAAGCAATCATTTAGTTAGCATTGATACAATAAATAAAACCTTCTATATTGGCATACTATTTGCATTGGTCATGCTCGTCACCATGATTCTATTTTTTGTACGAAAGAAGACCGATTAATCAATTCGGTTAATGCCTCGGATAACACGATCAAGTAAATACATGGCCCCGGCAATAAAGGACACGGCACTTACAGCAAAGTAGGCCAAATGCGAACGCACGTAACCGCCTGATATCAAACCCATAAGTACTAATACCAACAGAATGACAGGTACAAAAATCATGACCCCGCTTACATAATTTAAAAATCGAGTGCTTCTCATAACTACTAATTTTGTTCTATATCTTTATGTAAAAAAATAAGGAAACGTTACCCCGATTATTCATTTTTTTTAATAATAAATTTATATTAAATGTATTTAGTAAAATTTGATGAATAAATTGAATTTTAGGTAGCTTGCAGTTCATTTGATTTTAGATTAACTTTGATTTATTATGTGTAATAGAGCATAGAAAATGTGGGAATGAAAAAAGTAATAAGGATTGTGCGCAAAGGCGAGGATGAAAGTATTGTAATTTATTGGATATCCTTGAGTATTCAAGAAAGAATGAAGCAACTTGAAGCATTACGTCAACAAATAAATACCGCGAAATATGGAAATCGACAAGGATTTCAAAGAGTTTATAGAGTTATTAAACAAACACAGTTTTAAATTCATTAATTTTATTAAGTATTAAGGTTTCTACTATGGTGATAATTTTGATAAATTCAATTAACTTTGAGTAAGAATCAAGAAGTTTTTATGCCATACAAACCCGTACATATCTATAATTCGCTCACGCGGCAAAAAGAGCTATTTGAACCTATCAATGAGGGCCATATTGGGCTATATTTATGTGGACCAACGGTTTATGGTGATCCACATCTGGGACATGCACGCGCCGCTGTTACGTTTGATGTGGTCATACGATATTTTAAGTATTTAGGTTATAAAGTGCGGTTTGTCAGGAATATAACAGATGTGGGGCATCTCGAGCAAGATGCAGACGAAGGAGAAGATAAAATTGCAGTAAAAGCACGCCTGGAGCAGCTCGAACCTATGGAAATAGTGCAAACTTATACGTTGAGCTATCACAGGGCCATGGCCAAACTTAATAATTTGCCACCTAGTATTGAACCCACGGCTACAGGGCATATTAGTGAGCAAATTGCATTAATTGAGAAAATACTTAAAAATGGACTTGCCTATGAGGTAAACGGCTCAGTTTATTTTGACTTAGGGGCTTATCGTAAGGGTCATAATTACGGCGAATTATCAGGCAAAGTACTAGAAGAGCTAATTGCGGGTACGAGAGACACAGAAGGTCAGGATGAAAAACGAAGTCCGTTTGATTTTGCCCTTTGGAAAAAGGCCACCCCAACACATATCATGCATTGGCCATCCCCCTGGGGAGAGGGGTTCCCGGGCTGGCATATTGAATGTACTGCCATGAGTGGCAAATACTTAGGTGTGCCATTTGATATTCATGGAGGGGGCATGGACCTTAAATTCCCACATCATGAGGCGGAGATTGCACAATGTGTAGGCGCGCATGGGAAAAACCCAGTACGTTATTGGATGCATAATAATATGCTCACCATAAATGGTAAAAAGATGGGCAAATCGCTGGGTAATTTTATCACCTTAGAGGAACTTTTTGAAGGAGGGCATCAGGTGCTTGAACGTGCTTTTAGCCCGATGACAGCGCGCTTTTTTATGTTACAAGCACATTACCGAAGTGAGCTTGACTTTTCGAATGATGCACTTGCTGCGGCCGAAAAAGGGTATAAAAAACTAATGAATGCTGTTAAAACGGCTAAAAAATTAAAATACCAGGGATCCGGCAAAGGAAATACCGAACTTTCGAAAGTACTCGACGCACTAATAAACCAGGCCTATCTCGAAATGGGGGACGATTTCAATACAGCTAAGTTACTAGCGGTCCTTTTTGAAATGAGCTCTAAAATAAATGCCTTTCATGATCAAAAATTAGCGCTGGCTGATATTTCCAAAAATGAATGGGAAACTTTTAAAGACACCTTTGTAGGGTTTGTAACCGATGTATTGGGCCTTAAACCTGAAAATCAAACACAAAATAAGCTTCAAGATGAGTTGATTCAGCTCTTTATTAGCATGCGAACGGAAGCCAGAAAAAAGAAAGACTTTGCAACCTCTGATTTAATTCGAGATCGGCTTTTAGCACTAGGCGTTCAGCTCAATGACGGAGCAGATGGTACAGGGTTTACCATATTGTAAATTAAGCATTTTTAGCACTATTTTTATTCATTTTGAACGTATTTTGCAGAATTCGTTTAAAAATCAGCCAAATTATAACCATTAGCAGTAACATACCTAGTACCAACCAAAGTTTATAGGACTGATAAAATGGTACTGACTGCACCGGTCTCATATCCCCATTAGCAATAAATTGGGCCCAAAAATTGGGGTGAGATTTTATGTCAGAAGCTTCACTTAAATAATCAAGCTTTGCTTGTCTTAATGCCTGAGATTTACTTTTACCTTGGCGGAGCGCCTCATAAAAAGATTGCATGATGATAGAAGATGATTTATCATTCGTATTCCACAAACTCATCACCACACTGGGGCAGCCTGCATAAAAAAAACCTCGAGCAATATTGAGCACGCCCTCTCCTTGAATGGCTTTACCATATCCTGTTTTACATGCACTTAATACAGCCAACTTGGCTTTTAACCTTAAATTATAAAGCTCATAGGTATGCAGTATGCCATCTTCGAGGGAGTCCTCCACTTGCGTAAAGTAAATTTTGGAGTAAAGCGGTTTATCATCCTGGGCTATGGCATGGCTAGCAATATGCAAAATATCGGCCTGTTCAGCAGATGCTTTGAATTGAGCTTCACTTGCTTGAGTCCCTGTTAAAAAAGTTCCTGAAAACACTTCTTTAATGTTTTGTAATTCACCTTGTGTCCAATATAATGGAGCCAACTTTTGATACATCGTGTCTACTGATTCTTTTGCTTGATCAGGATCAAAGCTCGGTGCAATAGCTAATACTTTTGGTTTATCATTTGCTAGGTTGAGTGCTGAAGAACGCGACCACAGCGTAGCAGAATTGGCATAACTAATGGCATGGTCTAAAATCATGTAGTCCATGTTGTGGTAACGATCTACACCGGGGTTAAATGATGCCAATAATACCTCAAAAGGCACCAATGCCATCTGGCCATAGGGCACAATGATAAGCTCATCCTCTGGCTCAATCAACGAAGCAATGGGTGCTATCCATGACTTATAAAGTGCATGCGATGCTTCACCAAATGAACGTTGCAACTCATTGCTATAAAAATAATCATTTCCACCGCCAAGCACTTCAAGTAACTGATGCAGATTATTCCTCTCTTTCCTATCTTTAACCACGTATTTCATATGTAATTCATCGCTTGTAACTACAAAAACGACCCAATGATTGTCCAATTCATAATATGAAATTAACTTTTGACCCTGTTGAAGCTGATTCTGCAAGTTTTCTATTTGTACAACAGGTAATTTATATTTTAAATCATAAAATTTAGGATAATGCTTTTCTAGATCCACAAAAAACTGCTCTAACTGCTCGCGAAACTCAAATTCTTTTAACTTAAATTGCTTAAACTGAGCCTTTTCGCTTTCTGTCAAGGATTTTTTTTGATGAAATTT
>JAUIFR010000271.1 GCA_030430325.1 Bacteroidia bacterium
GAATAATAAGTTATTAATGATATTTTAAGAATGGACTAATTGTATGGCCAACTATTCAGGCGCTCGATACTCCCTCCCCCTCAAATCAACGTAATACTTCTCTCCATCCTTCTCCACCATCATGAGCCCCTGCTCAAAGCCAATATCTCTTATATTTTGGTAGATCATGGGTAGGAGGGTGTTGCCGTTTTTGTCGATGAGGCCTTTTTTACGAATTTCTCCGCTAAAGTCTTCTATTGTATATATTCCATGCGAAACACTTATATCTAAATAACCATATGTAGGGTAGTCAGATTCAAAAACAACGTTACCTTGATAATCGAGCATATAGTGTTTATTTTTATCTATTTCAGCATAGATTAACTTTTCGTTATAAGCAATCATATGATCATATTTCGGAGGCACAATCCATTCTAATTTTTCATTCATGTAGCCTTGTTTCCCATCTTTCATAACTGTCAAAGCAAGTTCTGTACCAAGTTCATGTATGGCCTCATACTCTAATGGCAAAAGTACATTTCCTTTGATATCAATTACACCATATTTATTTTTTACATTTACGATATAAAACTTCATGCCTTCACTAAAATAAACACCTTTATAAATTGATGGAATCACCTCATTACCTTCTTGATCGATCACCCCTTCCCACTGGCCTGGGAGCTGAACAATACAGTGCCCATGGTCCATCATCTCCCCAATCCATTGGTAGGGCTTTTTGGATACGATCTCGCATTTTCGGTTAATCATGGCCATGATTTCCGTACTGCCTTCAGCGGGGGCCAATGGATCCATCACGCGGGCATAGCCATTTACAAATGGGTAAGCGAAGGTCCACTGAGGCTTGATCACAATATTCAAGTCTTGATCACAATAGCCAAATTTATCACCTACTTTATAGGGAATGAGCATATCTTCCTTAAATGCTAGCTGCTGTGCCAAAGGAGAACTATAAGTTTTATCTTCTACATTCATCTTCTTTTTGGTTTGGGACTGGCAAGCCGTCTGTATAACAAGTAAAAGGATAGTGATTTTTAGCTTGTACATCATATGCGCTATTGTTTAATTTACTATTCATAAAATTATACATATATTTTAGTTTTCACTAGTTTTTAGCCTCTTGATCGGTTGGTAACACCCAACTATCCTGGCGCAGGTTCTCCAAACCTATGCCCACTTGACATTCATCTAATTTGAACATAATAGGCAAATTACATTCATTTATACTATTAATTTTGCTAAATACATTCATTAATTCCAAATTAAAAATTTCCCATTTCTATGATGGTATTAATAAACTGAAGAATTATACAATTTTTTTAATTAGAGTAAAAAAATTTCGTTTATTTTGTTTGTTTCGATTATTTCGTTTATATTAAATAAAAAAGAATAATAAATATGGAAGCTTTAGTAAAAAGAACCACAAAAGAAGACCAGGAGATTGCTATAAGTTCTTTAAAGGGAATTCAAGTTATATCAAAAAAAGTAAAATCTTCAAAAGCAAAGGCTGTTAAAATTAAGGTTCAAGAAAGTGAAGAAATAATCATTATACCAAAAAAGGCTTTAACGTTACTTTCAGCAATTATACAAATCATGGCTGAGGGAAAAACAATATCAGTTATTCCATCCAATTCAGAGATAAGTACACAGCAAGCTGCTGAAATGTTAAATGTATCTAGACCTCATTTAATTAAATTACTAGAGCGCAAAATAATTCCTTTTAAAAAGGTAGGAAGCCACCGAAGAGTACTATTGAAAGATATTATGGATTATAAGAAGCAATTAGCTAAAGAAAGAGAAACTCAACTCGAATTTTTAGCTAATCAAGCCCAATCCCTAAACCTTGGATACGAATGATTCATTCCCCAAGGTTCAAAGTAGTTTTAGATGCCTGTGTTTTGTATCCTGCACCAGTTAGAGACATGCGCTACTCTCACTTGCTACAGAGGGATTATTTAAAGCAAAATGGTCTCAAATAATTCAAGATGAATGGTCAAGAAATCTTTTAAAAAAGCGCGCTGATTTAGTCGAAGAGCAACTGAGATACACTATTGATGCAATGAATAAGGCCTTTCCATATGCCAATGTTGAAAATTTTGAACAACTAGTAGGTAGCATTGAGCTTCCGGACAAAAATGACAGACATATTTTAGCTTGTGCCATTAGGTGTAATGCAGAATTAATTGTTACATCAAATGTTAGAGATTTTCCAATAAGTGAATTAGCAAAGTATGATGTGGAAGCACAAAAACCAGATGAATTTATTTCCAATTTAATTGACATAAACCCAAAATTAGGATGTATAGCTTTTAATAAGCTGGTTACAAGACTTAAGAATCCGAAAAAAACTATGCTTGAAGTTTTAGAAACTTTTGAAAAGTGCGGATTGCATGATAGTGCATTTAAGCTTGGAAACTACTGTTAAGAGGTTGTTGTTAGTCAGTTGATAATTTTAATTTTTTAAGAATCTAATCTTGATATTCTTCAATATTATGCAGCTTTAGAGTATTTTAATTGTATTTTACCAGGATTTTTTATTAGTAAAATGCAATTTTTAATTTAAGAAAGCTAACCGTGAATATCTGCTTAATTCTTTTATTGTGCTTAGAAATGACTCTTCCCAAAAATAAAACAACTACATCACTTCTAGACTTTAAAATTAATTTAACCATATCAATAGGGTAACAATTCCATCATTTTTGGTATTAATAGTAAAGTACTTTTGATAGCAAGATAAAATGAATACGGACAAATTGTGGGAAGAGCTGGCTTGGTTAGGTAATATTTGGCAATCTCGATTTAATAATTCTAGTTTATCGTGGGAAGAGATTTCAAACGCATCGTTAGCGCCCGCTCACGATGAAAATGATCTCTTTTCTCAAATCTTAATTGAAAATAAACTCGATAGCAGCAGCAGAGCCATCCTTGCCCTAACAATATCTGCTGAACTAGATCCGCATCAACTTATCCTCACCAATGACATTAACGAAGAGGTCCTGCAACTTGCTGGAGGAGCAAGAGTATCTCATATACCGTACCTACTTCCTACAGCTCAGACGGCATGCTTTTTAATAGGAGGAGTTAATGCCAAAGACCGCTTTGAGACATTAAAGCTACTTGGTGATCAGCAGACACTGGTCAAAGAGAAGCTCATTGTGTGCCATAAGGAAGATGATTTACCACTATTGGCAGCGCGAATGGGCATTCACCCCAATTTAATGGCCAGCTTACTTAGCGGGAAAGAATCTGAGGTTTATTTGCCTCCGGGGTTTCCGGCACAGCAGCTTACTAGCAAGCTCGCTTGGAGTGACTTGATCATTGATGAGGCTACTAAGCAGCAAATCGAGCAGTTGATTGACTGGGTAAGCCATCGAGAGGCGCTCAAAAACATTCCTGGGCTAAGCAAGCACTTGAAACCTGGTTATAAATGCCTCTTTCATGGGGAGTCGGGTACGGGCAAAACCCTAGCAGCAACGCTTATTGGAAAGCTAACGGGTAAACCAGTATTTCGGATTGACCTCTCCATGATCAGCTCCAAATATGTGGGTGAAACAGAAAAAAACCTCGCGCAAGTATTCAGCGAGGCCGAAAATAAAGATTGGATCCTCTTTTTTGATGAGGCCGATGCCTTATTTGGCAAACGTAGCGCTACCAAAGATGCCCATGATCGCTATGCCAATCAAGAGGTATCTTACCTGCTGCAGCGCGTAGAGGAGTATGAGGGCCTTGTTATTCTCAGTTCGAACTTCAAAACCAATATTGATAGTGCCTTTACACGACGGTTCAAGCAACTCATTCCGTTCAAGGCGCCAAAAACAGAGGAGCGGCGACTTTTCTGGAAAAGTAATATACCAACAAACTTCACGATCGATGAAGATAAGGTCATCGAAGAGCTTGCGCAGCGTGCACCCCTCACCGGAGCAGGGATCATCAATGCCATTGAATATGCTTGCCTATATGCCGCCAAGAGAGGGGAACAAGAGTTGCATTATCAAGATCTGGTGGAAGGTGCTCGGCAGGAACTTCTTAAACAAGGCAAAAGCTTTAGCCGATGAGTCAGCCTACTACCTTTAAAGACGGCCATACCCAGCAGGATGCATCACAAAAGCAGTTTGTGATGCAGCAACAGCGGGATCCACAAAAGACCTCAAATGATACAACATTTCAAGAAATGGGGGGGCAAAAATGGCCGGTAGAAGGGAAAAAAGAAGAAAAGGACGCTCAGGAACCGAAAATGGCCGTTATTCGACTCCCAGCCGATCCAAGTAAAAGCCCAGTCCCCCTTGTGGATGCCGGTGAAGTGGACTTGCAACTAAATTTGTTACAAAAAGTTAAGCCACATTTTTAATATTATTACTAGTTTTTAAAAATACTTCCATTTCTAAAGGAGACCGATAGCCCAAAGCAGAGTGTAATCTTTTGGTGT
>JAUIFR010000272.1 GCA_030430325.1 Bacteroidia bacterium
ACTTAGAGTTTACGTTCGGTCCCAAATTAATTAAGTTATAACCTTGTTCAGCATTCTGTACTAAATTAATATCAGCCTGAGGTGACACACGCACATTGGCATTGTCATAATTTACATAAGTATCAGTGCCCGCCACCAAACTCAATGTATTGGCCTGTACAAATACAAAAGGGAACGAATGAATACGTGCATCATTCACAAAAAAATGAATAGCACTCGCCTCTTTTCTAATGCTCAACTTATTTTTTTGAATACCCGTCTTAATTTTGTTGTGCTGTTTCCAATCTTGTAAATGGATCTGCTTATTATTATTTTTAATGCTAATCTGGTACCTACCATCTCCCGTAACTAAGAAACTATACATGGAAGTATGATTTTTATTTCCCCAAATCAACCCATGAACATTAGTTGACTTCTTTGATACCAACTGCAGTTGAGAAGAAATACTAATTTTAAAATCTTCTTTCTCTGTTATCGTTTCACTTATACTTTTTTTGGCGTACCGAAATACATCCTTGCTTGGGTTATTAAACTGATAAACCCCAAACTTGATATTATCTTCATTGTCTTCACTGATCGGCCAATTTGCTTCATTCGAATTGAAAAAGTCCTCGAAAAGCACCTTTTCATGTGCGAAACTGACTGAAATCAAGCCAATTATAAGTCCTATAATGATGTTAAATGATTTTTTCATAAACCTTACATTCTAATTTAATTACTTGGTATTCTTAGCAATAATGATGCCTAAAATTGCTGAATTTATTGAAAACATACATGTGTACTAATTACAAAAATATAACTTTTTTGCTAAAATAAATAATAAAACATAAAAAAATTTACTAATTATCGCAAACGATCCGCCTCTCGAACGGTTTTTTCATCCCTTCTTATGAATCGGTTAGCAGCAATATTTAACAATAATGCCACGATGATCACATAAAAACTTATACCATAATACTCTTGATCTGTAACCTCCATTAAACTTTTTTGTGTATATATATTGTACATTACCCCCCCTAATAACGCTGCCATTATGAGCGAGTTAATTGCCCCTAATTTCATTTGAGTGAGTCGATTATCATATCGAAATATGGAATAAACAGCCACAATAGATACTAAGGTGGAAAGTATGATGAGGTAAATCACCTGCTGGCTATCCACTAAAATTGCTACCTCATTGATAATTTGAATGCGATCTACTGAAATAGCCGTGAGTATTATTTCCTCCGACTGATCCTGGTTAATTCTTGACCATATATCAAAAAATGGTGTAAGGGTCATACAAATGACCACCCCAACCAGAAAAATACTTTGTATTCGTTGTAACATAATTTAATTATACGCTTACGCAAATTAACAATATATTTAGGGAAAATGAAAATTCACAAGAATTTATCACATTTGTAAGAAAATGTTAAACGAGAAAATCTGATGCTGTGAAACGATATTTTATGGAAATTGCTTATAATGGAACCGCCTACCATGGATGGCAACGGCAGCCAAATGCCCATACCATAGAAGAGGCTCTGACGCAGGCAATGTGCATGCTATTTCAACTAACTGATATAAAATTGGTAGCTAGTGGTAGAACAGATGCAGGGGTGCATGCCAAACAACAATTTGCTCATGTGGATTTACCCCATCTTATACCCAACATAAAATTTCGTTTAAATAAATTGCTACCTGATGATATCTCGGTTGTGAATCTATATCATGTACCATCCACCTATCATGCGCGATTTGATGCCATAGAACGAGCTTATCGCTATATTATGGTGATTCAAAAAGACCCATTTTTGGTCGATGGCGCTTATAATTTGATGAAACCACTTCATTTAGAACTACTTAATCAGGCTTCACAATTACTTATCGGCGAACATGATTTTCAATGTTTTTCAAAATCTCACTCAGGCGTTCATCATCATATATGCAACGTATTTGACGCGAATTGGCAAGTAATAAATAACCAAATCCATTTCAATATTAAAGCAAATCGATTTTTGAGAGGCATGGTTAGGGCCATTGTAGGTACTTTATTTGAGGTTGGTACCCAAAAATTTTCAATACAAGAATTTAAGCAAATCTTAGTCAGCAAAAATAGAAAATTGGCAGGTAAATCTATGCCCGCACATGGACTTTATTTAGAAAATGTAAAGTACCCTGATGACTATCAATTTAAAAAAGTACCTTAAAATGAGTAAATCACATTGGAGGTTAACTATTCGTAACAACAGGATCTAGTAACCAAACCGTTTTTATGACTTGTTTTTGCTTAATTTGAGGTCTTATATCGACCTTAAACGGAACCAATTCTTGTTGCTTATTCAATAAATTAATTTTTTGAGAATAAACACCTTGATTCGTTAGTTCATATTTTATTTGTTCCAGCTCATGTTCGATTCCAAATAATTCACTGATATTTTTTTGGTGCAATTCAGTATTATCCCATCCAAGTTGAGTACTTAGAAATTGATTTGCCTTGGTAATTACATATTCATGATTTAACTCCAGTACACCAAATTTCTCATGGAGCACTTCTTCTAGTAATTTAAAGCTTTCTTGTTTTCGAATTAACTCGTCTTGTGAGGCACTCATATCCTCTAAACTCTTACGCATTTGTTCTTCTTGATTTTTCATTCGCTCGCTTTGCTCCTGCGAGGTTTTAAGTAAATTTAGGGTCCTTTCATTATTTTGAGAAATAGTAATGGTAGATGCAATATTCTCACTTATTTTTTCAATAAAATCAACTTCATAATCCTCAAACTCTTTAAATGATGCTAACTCAATAGCACCAAGCACATTTTCATTTATACAGATTGGCGTAATTAATATACAGGTAGGTTTGGCTTCACCAAGACCTGACCCAATCGTTACGTAATCTTCTGGTACTTCTTTTAGAAATAAGGTTGTTTTTTCAAGCCATACTTGACCCAATAAACCTTCTCCAGGCTTGACCCTACTTTTATTAAAGTTTGTTTTACCCCACGCATAGCTAGCCACTTTTTCTAGAAATACTTCCTTTTCATGCTCTCGACGGATAAAAATTGCACCTTGATTAATATTTAAAAAATCAACTAATTGGCTTAATAAGTCATTGACCAGAACTTCTACATTATTGGTATTTTGTCGTATTATTTCTCCAAACTTATTGAGCCCATCACTAACCCAATTTCTTTTTTGATCTTGCTGTGCAACCGTATGCAACTTTTCACGCATTCTGAGTAATGACTTGCCCAAAGAATGTTCATGCAGAAATTTATTATTTTCAAAGTGGGCATCATCATATTGTCCATCACCAATTTTATCTATTAATAATTTAGCCTCCTTAAAATTACTTTGTTGTAACTTTAATGCTTTTGCAATTTCAGTAAACTCCTCCCCTACAAATTGATCTATATCACTCATTTGACCAGTTAAGGTCCGTTTAGCAAAGTTTTGAATGGAAAGCACCTGTTTCAAAATAGCATGATATGCATAATAGGCCATAAACAAAATAGAAACAAAAGAAAATAGAATCAAATAAATCAGATAACTAGTGCGATAACTAACCATTCCACTAATTATCTCCCCTATGGCAACTATAATTGCTTCATGCGCAATTTTAAGTTCCGATTTATACTTTAATTGCCGATGTTGATTTATTAATTTACTATTCAGCTCTTGTTGTAACTGAGCTTGTATTTTTTGCAGGATTTTCTTCAAATATTGTCCTTCTTTAATTAATTGAATATCTGATATTTCTATACTATTTAGTGCTGATTTTTGATAGGGATAACAAATCGCAACCATTCGTTGTAGGACACTATCATATTTTGATACTTGGGATACGTTACGTTGAATTATGGTAGAGTCATATTGATAAATATGAGAATTCTGTAAAAATAAATAGGTAGAAACAAGCACATTTTTTTCTTCAATAATTATATTTTTTCGCTGATTTACAATATTAAAATAATCAAACATAATAAAATAAAGCAGCAGATTTACTACACAAATCGTAAATATGAAGTAAAGCTTTTGTTTGATTGAAATGCCAAATAATTTATTCAGAAATTGTTTCATACTAAATTAAAAAAAATCTTTAGCGATATTATAGATAAATTATAATTATGCTTTATAAGTGTTTATTTTACTACATTTAATTAGTCAAATTAAATTGGAGAGATTATATTCATTTTCTGTATGTATGATAAGATTTGTTTTATTGTCAAACCTCTTTTCTGAGCAACACTTTCTAAAGTCATCATAGAAGAAGTGGATCTCGGCCTTGTAAATATGGTAATTGGCGATCCCAGTCATGAACTGACGCTGGCGCATACCTTCCATACATAAGGTTTCATCAAAGGCATCAAAATCCTCTGTCTTGGTGCTGCTCATTGAATAGAGATCATCCGTGAGCCCCCTGAAATTGAGCTGCATCTGCAA
>JAUIFR010000273.1 GCA_030430325.1 Bacteroidia bacterium
TCAATGTATGTGCCACAACTTTTGTGCTATACTGCTCCCAAAGCGGATTTCCTTCTTTTGGGTAGAGACTCATGGCCATTACCGTTCGGTTACCAAATTTTACACCCATGGCATCCCAAATGAACTTGCGTGAGCTTGCAAAGGCAAAATCACGTACATTTTTTGCTTTATATACCCATGTTTTGGTGCTGGAAGTTCTTTTTTTCTCAGCTTTACGTGCTTGGTCTTCAGAAACGATAATGACGGGCTCCTTCGCTGTTTTTGCCTCTTCTAGTTTGTTGATTTGCTGAGTCGTTAATACATCTTCCATATTTTGAAGCTCACCAGTTGCACCAATAACGTGGTCTTCAGGCGCTGTGATATGTACCTCAAAATCTCCAAACGATAATGCAAACTCACCATACCCCAAAAATTGCTTATGCTGCCATCCCTCTACTTCATTATAAGTGGCCATTCTTGGATAAAACTGAGCAATGGTATATAAATAATTACCATCTTGCTTAAAGTACTCATATCCTGAGCGTCCACCAATTTTCATACGGTCGTTAATGTTATACCACCATTTTATATCCAAAACATAAGTCTCACCAGATGCAAGTGGTTTGGGTAAGTCGACACGCATCATTGTTTTATTAATATAATAATGCAGGTTTTCCCCTGCCGCATCTTTTACATGTTCTATATTAAAGCCCCCGTCAAATGAGAGGTCTTGATGAAGCCTTCCGAATTGATAATAATCTGCTTTGTTGCCATTGCTGATTTGAAAGGTTTGGATTTTGTTTTTGTCCGAATCCTTAGCACGTATATTTTGATCTAGCTGCAGCCATAAATAGCTAAGCTCATCTGGGGAGTTATTATAATAGGTGATTTTTTCGGTGCCACTTAAGCGTTGATTTTCATCATTGAGCGTAACTTTTATTATGTAATCAGCTTGCTGCTGGTAGTATCCATGCCCTGGAGCACCTGAAGCAGCTCGGTACATATTAGGAGTAGGCAGCTCTTGACCGAGCTGTCTAAATTTATTAAGGTTAATATTTTCTTGCCCCCTTACGCCATATACGCAAAACAGACTTAATACTAAAATATAAAATTTACTCATGTGTATATTAATAAGGTGTATAGACTGCAATTGTCATCGAAATAAATTAAAATCTAATTATGACTACAAATTGTTAACTATAAATTGCTATAATAATTATTAAATTTCGTATAATAATTTATAAAAATAAAAAAATTATTTATAAAATACAAGAATATATCGAATAATTTATATTTTGAATATATTCTGCTAAATTACTTCAGTAAAACGCTAACTTTAAATGCCTTCAGTGAACCAGCAAGCTGGTTTCATTTAACAATTTACTTATTTTCCCAGCTTTCATTCAACATGCTAATGGCATGATGCGCCGTTAAGTCGAACAAACAAGGAACGACAGACGCATAATTATTAGCAATTACCCATTCGTCATTATCTTCACTTTTATCAAAATTTACAAAATTACCGGCCATCCAAAAATACCTCCTGCCATATGGGTCAAACCGCTGATTAAATTCCTCTTGCCACCTTGCCCTAGCTTGGCGACAAATTTTATATCCTTTTAGTCGTTCGTTTTGTTTTGGTGGAATATTAACATTTAGGGCAACACCTTTAGGTAGCCCATTTTTGAGTACATTCTTGGCAATATCTAAAATGATATCATCAGCATGATCTAGCTCAGCTCGGTGATCATAATCACATAATGAAAACCCAATGGCGGGCAGATCCTCGATTGCCGCTTCGATTGCTGCAGACATGGTACCAGAATAAAGTACACTTATGGAGGTATTACTACCATGATTTATGCCACTTACGACCAAATCTGGCTGGCGATCTTTTAACACATAATGCTTAGCCAATTTTACACAATCAGCCGGTGTGCCTGAGCAGGTATAAGCCTGTACCCCATCAAAAATTTCAGCTTCATCAAGACGGAGGGTGTCCCCAATGGTGATGGCGTGCCCCTTACCTGATTGTGGGCTGTCAGGAGCCACAACGACGACTTCTCCCAGCTTTTGCATGAGCTTTACTAAATGACGAATGCCTCTTGAAGTAATTCCATCGTCATTAGCTACGAGGATTAAGGGCTTATTTTCTTCCATGTGTATAAGGTATAAATAATTGGTCTTTAAAATTAATTAATAAGGAGTTATCAAAAAAATTTGTGTGGGTTTTTATTTTTGTTGGTTAGTTCCTTTTTACTTTAATTGTAAGTTTGGGTGTTTTTTATTCTGTAAATGGAGGCTTTCATTATTTTTTTGTCTGTTACATTGTTGAACAGCATTATTTTATAAGATTTATTGTACTTTTTTAATATTTAGGTTGTTTTAAGTTTTGATTTTTTGATTTTCTTAATTTAGAATGTCGATTGTGGAACTAGCTTGATAATTGTTATTATATATTATGTAATTTGATTTTTAGATAAGTTTTTGATTGTATTTAGCTAATTATATTCATGATTTCGGGTTTTTTATTTTGGGAGCTACGCTCGCAACCTTCGACTCTCGTCTCGCTTGTGTCCCAAGGGACCCAGCCATAAATGGCTGGCCAACACATCCCTAACTAAATTGTACTTTTTTAATATTTATTGAAAGTTAAGTTTCGTTCAATTCTAGATAATTCACGGCATAATTTTCAACGAATTATGCAAAATATATTCAAAAATATAATAATAACTTACTTCACACCAACTTTACCACCCAACCAGGCCATCGGTAAGTAGGCCAGCAATAAGTCTAGAGTAAGAAACCATGTGGGTGAAGGCAGCATAAACCCATTCATAATACCTCCCAATAAGAAAAAGCAGCCAATTCCCAAGGCCAATTTTGATTGATGAGATGCGGCAATCTTTGCAGCTGTATATGCCCCCACTAAGGTGCCCAAGGCATGGGCCAAAAATGGAAATATAAAATGCTTATTTTCAAATAAATGGATATTATTCTTAAGGCTTTCCATATCGCTTGGGTCCACTCCAGGCGGTAATGGAATGACATGACCACTCATCATGATCAGTCCCATATTTACGATACTCCCAAGAATAAATCCTGCGATGACAGCAATAATATTTTTATAAATAGGTTTCATAGGCAAAATTTTTCCCCAAAATAACCAAATTTTTTAAAGGTTGAAATGCCCATTATAAAATAATATTTTGATCGAATTGTGCAAAATTGATTGAAAAATATGGATTAAAATTGGGTCAGTTTGAAAATAGCCCTAAATTTTGAATGATTTATGCAAAATATGTTCAAAATATAATTAGATCTCACCCCAATCATACACAGATAATTTTAAGTATAAATTTGGTTAATTTAATTGGTTTATAGTTGGAAATTTAAATTTTATGTTCACTTCAAATTTTGTGAGATTTCATCAATTCATTTGTTTATTTTTTTATAAATTTTGTTGATATATTTTTTATAGTATATTTGAGAGAGTGGCTTTGGTTTTTATTGTGATAATTATATATATTATTGATAATTAGTGTATTATTTAAATTTTTCTTTTTTTGCTTCTTTTTTTCTTTTTGTTGATATGTGGAAAACTTTTGGTAGTCCATCTTTGCTTCATCCTGGTTTTTAGAAGGTCTCTAATGAGCCTTGAGCTTACTTTATGGAAGCTAAAGATGAGCAGTGAAGTTTAAATGCTATTGCGGAATGGTTAGTGTAGCAAACCACAAATTCCAAAATAAAATATATGCAATTTTCCAATTAATTTATGTGTAATTAATTATTAAACATTATATAAAAGATTATTCAACTTAGATTTACGGGCTACATCATTGTATAAAATAATAGCCGTGAAAGCGCTTACATGGGCTTATTTGGCTTGCAATCGACTGCTATTCTTGAACTTAGCGTTTACTGCCAAATGTGAGAAACAGAAAAGTTGCCCGCAATCACATAGGCAATATTATCCAAGAAGATATTAAACAAGCACAGAATTAGTAAAAAATAGTATTAATATTAATTACAGGTATATGTGTTTTTAATGGTTATACTTAAGAGAAAAATTTCATTGACTAATCTACCCTTGCGCAGCCTAAATCCCTCACCCGCACCTAAAATGACTGAATTTTTGTATTTTTTAAACGAATTCTGCAAAATAAATTTAAAAATGAATTAAAGTTAATAAGATCCATCATTGATTTTGACCAGAGAATGTTCTAATAAGGTAATGTTTAAGCTCTTTCAGGTACTTTGTAGCAGCAAATAAGGAATGCTTCTAGAAAAAAGAAAATGCCCGCTCTTATAATATGTAGGATATTATACTAACTTTGTAGCTGAATTAAATTAATAATTAATACTTATGAGTAACGGAACAGTAAAGTTTTTTAACACTACAAAAGGGTTTGGATTCATTACGCCTGATG
>JAUIFR010000274.1 GCA_030430325.1 Bacteroidia bacterium
GATGTTGATTGGGTGCTATTTCAGTATCTTCTAGCGCCTTATCTTGTGCTAGAATTCCCATGAGCAGGGCATCTTTACGGCTTTTTCTCTTAAAAAGCTTTTTTTTTCGGTAATTTTGACCAAAAAAAGCATAGATCAGGATACCGATGACCGGCAAGAGTAATATCAGTAAAATGTATGAATAGGATTTGATGGGATTCATATTATCAAATATGATTCTGAAAATAAGTAGGAAAATAAAGAGCTGGTAGCATATCACAATGGTTCCCGAAAAGGAACTCCAAATGTCCATCCAATCCATATTGCTAGTTCAAAGATGATTTTTGAGGAAGATAGTTTTTTTAGAGTTAAAATTCTAGGTTTTGCGAATTTTGTATGAATTTAAGCGATATATTGATTGAATTTTGCAGAATATGTTGAAAAATGGCTAAATTTAATTGGGTTTTTTTTGTATATTTATTATAACTAATTTAAATTACAAAAATTATACTTCATGAAAAAGAACGAAATTTAATATTTTGTTATAAAACAGATTACCCTACGAAACCTACCTACCTGCTTTTTCGTATATATTAAAAAGGACACACAATCATGTAATTTAGGGTTATTTTTGTATGAGTATCAGCAATGATACCAAAATTTTAAACTAAGGATAATTCAATCAGGGTTAGGGATATAAAAGGCCAGCCATTTATGGGCTGGGTCCTTTAGGACGGGACCCTTTTGTAGCCCGGCCTGAAAGATAGTTGTTATCTTTCAGGCAACCCCCAAATAAAAAAACTAATTAAGTTTATACTAATGTTAGCTAAAATCAACAAAAAATGATTGAAACTGATAACACATTAAAAAAAACTAAATATACCACAGGTTCGATGAAGGTCTATAAAATAAATTATTAAACTGAATCAATTTAGCAAAATATGTTGAAAATAAACTTAATTATATAAATTCATGAATAGGATTTGCCGTATTTCATTCGTTTTTATTTTAGCGTATGCATTGCCATATTTTAAGGCATTAAGCCAATCTGATTCTATTTTGATTGATACTCGTGATGGCCAAAAGTACCAAACAAAATTTATTGCTGGGCAGCTTTGGATGCTTGAGAACCTTTCACTTAAAACACAGCAATCTTTTGGTATTCCCGATACGCTAAAAAAGGCTAACCCAGATTTTAGGGGACGTTGGTATCATAAGGGCGAACTTTCATTAATATGCCCGGAGGGTTGGCGCCTACCAAGTGAAGATGATTGGATAAATTATTTTAACTATTTATCAGATCTATCCGATGGAAGTTATGATATGGAAACCTGGAAGGCAGATTACCACATTACTTCTTTTAATCAGCATTTCGATTTATTTGAAGCGCATAATCCCCTTCAAATCATTCCTGCAGGAATTTATGAGGGTGATAAATTCATCTACGCACCTGGTTCAGCAGATTATTGGATCATGGACATCAAAACAAAAAAAGAGGCCGGAGAAAGGTCCTATGAAGTGGTAAAAAAGAACTACCCAGGTACGGCCCATATCCATTTATACAATAAATTTACTCAAATACATTCCCACAAGCATCACTTAGATATCAATAAGCCTGATGAAATAAGAAGGTTTATGTGTAGGTGTATAAAAGAGTAATTAAAACGGATACCCAATCGCAATATTTAAGGTAACTTGTCCATCAGGTCCGAAAAGAGGCCTACTTAATGAAAACTCTCTTGCCACAAACCGGTTGCCATCTTCACGGGCAGGGTCATAAAGCTTTACTCCTCCGTCAAGGCGTATGATCAAAAAAGAAAAATCTAGCCTAAGACCTAAGCCCCCCGCAAGGGCAATCTCTTTGTAAAATCTACTCCACTCAAATTTCCCACCTGGTCGGGTTCGATCTGCATGCACGAGCCATATATTTCCAGCATCCAAAAACACCGCTCCATTTATTTTTCCCAGTAGGTTAGTTCGGAACTCTATGCTGGACTCCAATAAAATATCACCTGGCTGCTCGAAGAGGTAATTAATGGCGCCTAGACTATCTCTCACTACAAACGAGCCAGGCCCTAACCTCCTTGGTGCCCAGGCTCTTATGCTATTACTACCACCGGCAAAATTGTATTTTTCGTAGGGTAGTACTTCACTTTTTCCATAGGGCACGGCCAGGCCAATATGTAGTCGGTAAGCCAGGTTTTTCTCAAGCTGCAGTGGTGCTAGTTGTCGATAATCAATATCAAATTTATAAAATTGGTAGGTTTCAAGGCCATTATTAGTAATTACAGGTGGTGGGTCGATTAAATTTAGGGTAGTACCGCCATATTCAGTAAAAAAACGCACAAATGAAGATTTTTTATTGCTACCATATCGGTTAAAATTTATCGTCATATAATAATTAATGCTACTCACAAAGGAATTTTGAAAAGATCGGTACAAGTTGCTGCCCTCATTTTTGAGCCGATCGAGCTCAGCCTGAAAGGCTTGGTCCACGTCAGAATAGATCAAACTCAGGTCTGCCAAGGAGATATTGTAAAATAGCATGTTCGTTTGGCTTTGCCAATTATACGAAAGTGTAGTGTTCAAGTTGGAGCGGGTGTATTCTTGCCGTTGCGTATACGTAAAACCACTAAGCAAGGTGGTTTTAGGATTGAAAAGCCCCCACCTCGATTTCGCTTTTTGGCTAATGGGTAAAATAAATTGTGGAAATACAAGCCCAACATTAAAACCAAGCTCCACATTGCTATATAAATTTTGAGTATTCGTTGCATCAGACACGCCTTCTATCCCAACCCTGCCTGATATGCTTAATGTTTCACAACCATTAAAAATGTTTCGATCTTTAAAGGTAACATTAAAAAATGGGCCTGGAAACCCCTGGGTAACGTTTAGGCCACCCTCATTTGTGAGTTGGTATTTTTTGAGTGGTGTCGTTACAATGCGAGCCTTAAATTGCCCTGCTGTACTGTCATAAAGTACATTTATAAATTTAAATATATCTAGGTTGTAGAGCTGCTTACGCGTTTCTAATGTATTTTGATTACTGTATGAATTTTGGGGATAAATGAATATTTTTCGGTCAAGCACTCTGGTGGAGTAATAATTATCATAATATAAATATTCTATACCGTGGAATGTTTTTTGATTGATTAACTCAGAGTGCTGCTGTTGCGATTGTGTTATAAAATGCACAGAGTCTAAGGTATAAATTTGATGCTTGCCTTGAGTTGGATTATCAATTTTGGTAACAATATTGATTGTGTAATTGCCTAATGTTGAATCATTTATATAATGAATATACTGCTTGCTAAACCCGTAGTATCCATTATTTGTGAGTAGTTGTTGGATGCGATCACGCTCTTTGGAGAGTATGTTCGATTCGTATCGATCCCCTTCATTTAATAAGCTTTGATTTATATTATTTTGATACACCTTTGTGATTGAAGTGTCTTCTGCTTCAAAGGTAAGTGTACCAATCCTATAAGGTTTGTTTTCGGTTACTAGGTAAGTAACATTGGCATGTTTACGGAAGAAGTCCACCTTATAATTTATTTTGGCATAGAAAAACCCTTTAGATTGTAAGAATATTTTCATGCGCTCAACGGTTTGGGTAATTTTACTGCTGTCAAATACTGAAATTGGAGACCCCCAGCGCATAATGGTGTTTCCTTCTTCAAGGGCCAATTGCTTTTTTTGAAGGCGTTTATTTTTTTTTCGTAACAGCCGCTTTCTCTTTTTAGGAGTTGAGGTTTGATTAATTTTTTGTTGGAATTTTTGTTCAATCTCAGCTTTTTGATCCAATATTTTGGCGCTATCGTAGAAATTTTCACCGAAATAGTAGATCCAAACGTATGGGGCGAAAGGTAACTCAGCAATTTTCCGGTTGGGCCTTTGTACATAATTTTGCGCAAGCTCATCATCAGAAATAATTTTATTTCCCTTGATCTTTTGTTTATTCAATAAATATTCCCCTTCTTTGAGATGCAGAGCTCCCATGCATCCCGAGAGAATAACTACCAAACTATAAAACCCTATTTGTATTAAATATTTCAAATATCAATGACGCCAAGTAATTCCACTACAAAGTTGATTAAATCGTTGCAAATAAAAAAGCATCGATTGCTGAATCAATTGTTTTTGGTAGAAGGTACAAAAAGTGTGCTGGAATTATGCAAAAGTGATTTTAAGGTAAAATACATCCTCGGCACAACTAACTGGCTTGAGCAACACGCTAATTATATTAATAAAGAGGTTACAGATGTATTCGAATGTACGCAGCAAATGCTTCACAAAATAAGTGGACTTAAAACCTCTGGTGAAGAACTAGCAGTGGCCCATCAGCGACTTATC
>JAUIFR010000023.1 GCA_030430325.1 Bacteroidia bacterium
TTAAGCTCCTGCCCAGAAACTGCATTTGGATTTAAATCAGGATATAAGAATTTTTCTTGAAAATTTAGCAATTCATCTCCATCCAGTTTTATAGAAATTATTCTTTCAAGTTCATTATATGTATGGATAAGCTGTTCCTTTTCAGCATCAGTATATTGCCAAGTTAAATTATTGTCTACTCCATTTGCTAGAAGAAACCCATCTTGTAGAAACTTCAGAAGTTCCTGATCCATATATTGCACTGTTACAGGAATAAATTCCTCATTACCATCTAAAATAATCTCTAGAGAAGGGGCAAATGGCAATTCCTTGTTAGCAAGAAAACTGATAAGCATTCTTTTATCTGCAAAACTAATATCTCTATTTTGCATTAACTCTGTCCACTCTTCTGAACTCATTATATGATGTTGTAAATCTATATCTCCATTTTGGGCATCTGGGTGATTTAATAGTTGGGCCATTTTTTGAATCAATGCTGCTTTATCAATATCCCAATCATTATTTATAACACTCAAATTGTGAACAAACGCTTCAACTTGATTTTCAAAGTTATTACTAGTTGCATTGGAAATAATCTCAGGGTCCATCTGATCGAAAAAATAATTTATACCATTTATTTTTGTGAATTCTTCTCGTAAGTGCGGAGGTAGTTCATACAATAACTCAAGTGCTTTTTCATTTTTATTACCAAAATCAGTTAAAAAGTCATTTTTTGCTTGCTCTAAAATTTCCTTATCTAATTCATTTGTAACGCCCATTTTAATGAGCATATTTTTATAATATTCTTCGAAAAAAGTATCTTTATCGAGCTGTTCAAAGAATAGTGGATTATTTAATTCAAATTGACTTTTTTGATCACTTGGTAAAGATGCAACTTGGTTGACAAGTAATTCTACCAATTCATTGTCAGTTCCAGCACCCTGAGTTGCTAGCCTCATTCCCTCAATAAGCATATCTTCTTTAGAACCTGTAAGCAGCAATTCAACTGATTTAAGCTCTGAATCACTTAAAAAGCTGAACAAATCAGGATTATTTTTCCAAAATGCCGCTTTTTCCTCGTCAGGAAGTGATAAAACCGTTCTATATACTAATTGCTCATCATCAAATAGCTTATTTGCACCTTCAATTGTTTGTTTGGCTACTTCAGACCGAACTCCAGCATATTCTTCGCCTTTGTAAATGGATAGGATAGTTTGATATAATTGTTCACCTTCAAATGTATCCAATAAGGTAGACATATTTGAAGAATCTGCTGCAAATTCTTTTAGCTCTTCTGGCGAAGCCAACTCGATAATAGTCATTAAATCTTGTCTAACCTGTTCCAAATTGCTTTCATTATTTAGGTCATTCATATAACCATATCCATCCTTTTTAACATACTCATCAAAACGCTTCAATTGAAATTGGATCTGCTCATCAAGTGACATATTTACTTGCAACATTCTTAAGGCTTCGTCTGAAGTATGATGATCTGATTTACTAATAAAATCTTCCCAGATAAACCGGCCAGTTTTTTCAAAATAAATTTCCTGTGCCTCTTCTAATTTGTCTCCATTAATTCTCTGAAGCATCTCCAATGCCTCATCATCTTGCCACCATCTATCATTGAGTGCTTCATTTAAGTAAAGTGCAAGTTCCTCTCCTGACATAGCTGAAACCAGCACATTTTTAACCTCTTTTTCGGCATTTTCACCTACCTGATAAACGAAATCTGCTAAAAGCGTACGCCCCGTCCTTTCAAAGTAAATTTCCTGTGCTTTTTTAAGTACTTCAATATTTCCATTATAACTCTGAAGCATCTCGAGCGCATCATCCTCCATAAACCACTTTTCATTGAGTGCCGTATCTATATAAATGGCCAGTTCTTCGGCTTCACTTTCCACTTTTCGTTCATTTTCTTGCTGACGGCGCAGCATGGCATACTGAAAAGCCTTGATGGTGCTCTCTACCACCTCAGGGGCTACTCCTTCGTGGTTCTGACTTAAATATTGATTGTAAAAACCGACTAGCTGATCTTCACTCAAAGATTTCATAGATTGATAGCTTATTTCACTTTGAGCCATCTCTTGATGGATCTCTTTGCTGTACCGAACACCATCTACCAATTGATCGGCCGCTTGAAATACATTCGTATTTTTTAAAAAGGTAGACCCCAATGTCGTAATTATATTTGACCCTGCTTCGCCCACCGTATTCGTCATGAATTTTTGTGCTTTTCCCCAAAGGTCTTTTCCACCTTGAACGATATTAGAACCCGCATTTACAATGGCGTCTTTTGTATTTTTAACCATCGTAGCCCCCGTTTGAAGGGCATTCTGTGCACCTCCTACAATTTTACTACCCAAGTCTTTGGCTCCTGAAATCAAATTGGAAAAAAAAGACGGTTTTTCCTCTTGTTCTGCTTCCTTCTCTGGAACTGGTGTAGGTGCGGGCACTTCTGAAAATACAGCTGGCTCTGCTGCTGCTACAGCTTCTGGTTGAGGGGTACTTTGAGGTGGTGCAGGAGCAGCCGCCTTTTGGGGTACAACGTTATGGACTACGTTTTTTACCGTGTTGACCACAGGTGCGGCTACCTGCTTTACTGTTTTCACGACAGGTGCTGCCACTTTTTTGACTGCCTTTTTGATGCCTGAACCTGCTTTTTTGATCCCAGCACCTACTTTTTTAAGTAATCCACCAAAGCCTTGCATCGGATGATTAGCACCTGATAATGATTTTCCAGTTGGTGATAAATTTAGATTTTCGCCTTTTGCAGCTTTATTACCCATTTGGTCTGCCTCTTGCTCCAAAGATTGATCATTATTTATGGACAAACCTTTACCTAAAATCGTTGGCTTGACTTTGCCTGACCGCTGCTGTTTCACATGGGCTAGTTCATGACCAATGAGCTGTTGACCTGATTGTGAATCGGGACTGTACTGACCTGGTGCAAAGTGAACATCATCCCCTTGAGCGAACGCCTTGGCACCCATGGAACTGGCCTTTTTGGAATTAGGATGCAACTTAATTCCTGAAAAATCCTCACTAAAGAGTCGCCCCATTTTCCCTAATAAAGTCTCCTTTTTGGGACTTTTATCTTCATTAGCATCATGATTGCTCATCATTTGCATTAATGAAGATTCCTTTGAGCCATTTGTGCTTTGGGTCATAAGTTGCATGAGGTTATGCTCATTAGTTCCTTTTTGCTGAATAACTAATCCACTGCGCTTTTGAGGCTTCTTTTTGCTTTTTTCAGATGCTTGGTGTTTGTGTTCTGGTTCTTGTGATTCTAATTCCATTGGCATCCTGTTGATTAAAAATTAATTATTAATTCAATAAATTTTGCTGATTTCATTGAATAATATATAAAAATGATCTACATTATTTCAATTTATGTTGGTTGGCTAGCGCTTACCTCTATTTGGCATAATTTTGCCCAGTGATTTAAAAAATGGACTATTTCCACCTTTCCTGCCTCTTCCTGGAGGTCTATGTGGTTTGTTTTACTTATGACCTCGCCCGAATCCACCAAACCCTGAAAATAATCCTCCCAGTTTTGAAAGCATGCCCCCCATAAAACCTCCACTTCGCCCTTTTTCACCTTTCCTGCCTCTTCCTGGCGATCTATGTGGTTTGTTTTGCTTATGACCTCGCCCAAATCCACCAAACCCTGAAAATAATCCTCCCAGTTTTGAAAGCATACCCCTCATAAAACCTCCACCACTTTTTTCATCATTTTGCATAGATTTTGCGCCAAGCATGGGTGATAACCTTGAATTGAATTTACCTAGTCTTTTTCCTGTGGAGGGTTTGGCCCCTTTTAGGGAGCGGCCTGAGCCACTCATTAATTTCATTAAATTAGAGTCCTTTGAGCCTAATGTGCTGTTTTGCATCATTTTCATGATGGAGCTTGCCCCATCGTCCTTTTTTCTAACCATTTTTGACAATGGTTTGCCCATTTTATTGGAAGACATCGCGGCTGATTGAACCACCTTATTTTTTGCTCCAATTAATTTGTTCATAGTTAATGATTAATTGTTAAAAAATTTTATTGGTTCTATGGTATGATAAGCAAATGAATTAATGGTAAGTATTTCTTATGTATATAATGGCAAAAAGTTAACCTAATCTTTATTAAAACCAAGGCTAATCATTCAGTAATTAATTGTATTTCAATCAATTGAATGCCTATTTCTTTACAAACAGTTTTTATCTTCTTACGATGTTGTTAACATTATAAAGCACCCTCATTAATGCTACGCCTTCTAGCAAGTTCTTTGCGGATAAGGTCTAGTTCACGCATGCTTTGTCCTGAAATAGCGGAGTTTTCTTCTGCTCGTCTTATCAAGTAGGGAATAGCTGACTGAATCGGCGCATAGGGTAAGTATTTTGTAACATTATACCCAGCTTGTGCTAAATTAAATGAAATATGATCGCTCATACCATAAAGCTGAGAAAAATAAATATGTTGATCATTAGATGGTATATACTTTTCGGACATTAATTGTACCAAATATTTATTGCTAAATTCATTATGCGAACCGGCGCATAGGGCTAAATAGTCTAAATGATCAAGACAAAACTCCAAACCCTCATTATACGCCTTGTCTGTAGCTTGTTTATTTTCAAATATAGGATCCTCATAGCCATATTGCTTGGCTCTATGACGTTCTTTTTCCATGTAGGCACCGCGCACCAGTTTGACACCAAAATAAACTTCGTTTTGGAGTGCTAAATGGTAATGCTCTCTCAAATTACTTACAGACTGCTTACGATACATTTGATAGGTATTATAAACAATCGTTTTTTCCCTATTATAGTTGGTCATCATGACAAGCGCTATTGCATCAATGGCATCCTGAATCCAAGATTCCTCTGCATCAATTAATACCCTTACTCCTAGCCTATGCGCCTCACTACAAATTAATTCTACCCGCTTAATAATTTGCTCCCAATCCGCTTGCTGTTTAGCATCTAGTTTCTTGGTTTTTTGATAGTTTTCGAGGTGCTTAAAAGGTGCAAGTCCGGTGATTTTAAATACGCAAAATGGAATTTGTGGATACCGCTGAGCCAAATGAATACTGAGCAAGGTTTGTGTCAACGTCTCTTCAAAACTTTGCTCAGACTCAGCACTTTCAACCGAATAATCTAAAATTGCCCCCACTTTATGCTGGTATAATTTGGTAAAAACCGGTGACGATTCTTCTATACTCTCTCCGCCACAAAATACGTTAAACAACGTATTGCGGATCAATCCCTCCATCGGAAGATGCAACTTCAGTGCAAACTTAATGAATATTGTTCCAACGTTAAACAACCATCGAAGACTCATAAGTTTAAAAGCCCAGTACCTTTTTTTGAGCTCCCGGTCACCTACAGCGCCAAATGCTACTGCCGTATTTTCAAAGTTAACCTCGCTTGCCATATACCATGTTTATAGGTTTTTTGTCAAAATATCTATGATTTTTTTTATGACTACGAATATAACAAAAATAGCAAATAGCCACTGCATTTGATGACTTTTCAATTTCAAACTTAGCCTCACTCCTATTGGAGACCCAATCATCACACCTAATACTAAAGGGAATGTAACCGGCAAAACGAGGTAACCTATTGTTGAAGTCGTTAATAACTCAGGGACAGGCTGCACCATATGATAGAGAGAAACAGCAAATGAAGTAAACATGATCACACCTAAAGAAATGACCTTTATCATTTTTATATCCAAGGCCGTAAAATAAAGTAGTAATGGTACAAATACCACACCACCTCCCAGTCCACTTATGGCAGTAACGACACCTCCAATTATACCGATGGCCATTAATTTTAATGGCTGATGCTTTTTGGGTAAAGTATTTTGAGGTGCAATAGGCTTAAAACTTTTGATCAGAATAATGAGTAATAACACCAATATTACAACATTAAAATGCTGAATAGAATAATTCATTTGATGCACAAAGTAGTGAAGGGTCAAAAGGGAACAAGCTATGCTTGTCAGAGATAAGATGCTTATTTGTTTCCAATAAAATTCCTTTCTAACCCAATGCATCACCATTCCTACAGCAGTTGCAAAAAAAATAGTCAGTACTGAATTGGCAATGGTATACTCAATTAGATCAGAACTAGCAACGCCAACATGCTTTAAGGCAATAGGCAAAATCATGATATATATAATACCTCCTCCAATCCCGAGTAATCCCGCCAATAGGCCACCAGCAATACCGGCCAAAAATATTAAAGTAAGTAGTTGATGATCCAAATTATTAGTATTTAATTAAAAAAAGTTCATATATTGGAAATGAACCATTCAGTATAAATGATAATTTAGGCCAATATAACCATTTTAACCATATGGATAATACAACACGAAAAATTGACGATTTATTGATGCAATATGGCGAGAGTCATCAAAATAAACTAAATAAAAATATCCATTGGGTTTGTGTACCTATAATCTTTTTTAGCATAGTTGGTTTGGTTTGGTCCATACCAAACTCATTATTACAACTCATTACACCGCATCCATTTGCGAATTGGGCTACTTTAACACTAATAATTGTATTGATGTATTATTTATGGTTATCGCCCAGCCTATTTTTTGGTATGACTTTGTTTTCAATTTTATGTTTATTCTTGGCGCATTATATAAGTGTTTTTGTTCCGCTTCCTTTTTGGGCCGTATCACTTTCATTATTTATTTTAGCCTGGATTGGGCAATTTTATGGCCACAAAGTAGAAGGCAAAAAACCTTCTTTTTTGAAGGATATTCAGTTTTTATTGATAGGCCCAGCTTGGTTAATGCATTTTATTTATAAAAAGTGGAATATAAAGTATTAACATCTACTAAGTAGAGTTTTCAATGATTTTTGCTAATTTCATTGAAATTTCGCACAAAATTGTCTATTATTCAATAATTATTGTAACTCGATTAGCTTTACCTGCTTCTAATTTCGCTGTTTGTGCCCCAGCCCCATCATTATTTTTATTGCCTTTTCTTACATCAACAAAATACGCCTTTGCCTTAAGTTTTTTAAATTTAACAATACCTTTATGATCCGTTACCTCAGCCGCTCTGACAGGATTTTTACTGGCCTGATAATCGGACTTATTATGATAAAGCAAGACCCGGGCTCCTTCTTCAATATTCCCTAAATCATTCAGTACCATTATTCTTAATGAACAAGGTGAATCCGCTTGTGCTGGGCGCTCCCACTGTAAAATAATAAAGAAAAATGCTAAGCTGATGGTAAAGATATAAATGGCTTTTCGGTACATGGTATTAAAGTTCAGCAATTAATATTGATAATTTTCAAGATTACGTGACTAATGATAAATCTTTTAGTGAAAATACAAAAAAATTTGAAAAAATGTACATTCTACATGGTATTTTTTTCAATAAAAATCTAAAACTTACATGAATTACCTTAAACTAGCACGAATATTGATTATATTTGTATAATCAATAATACCAATGAGTAATAAGAAGTCACTTAGTAACTATCAAGCATTCACACCAAAAAGCATCAAAAAAGCTTTGTTCAACTACTCGCTCAATCATTGGAGCTTCAGGTATGCCTTAGCAAGCTTGATTTCTGCGATAATTGCCACTTCCATTTTTGGATTAAATGAGGTTACGTTTATCTCCTTAATAGGCAGTGCTACGCTATCTGCACTTGCCTGGGTATGGAATTACTTCATTAAAGCAGGGCAGTTTGAAGAAAAATACATCCTAAAGCTACGAGATGCCATTCATCAAAAAACAGCTCAACGCAGGAACAAATTATCCAAAGAACTTGTTCACCTAAAAGAATTTAAAGGTTACAAACAATTAGAAATATTAGAAAAAAAATTTCTCACACTAATTGAGATGCTGGATAAAAAATTTGATCGACAAGAGCTCACCTACAAACGTTATTTTGGCATTGCGCAAGAGGTCTATTTATCTGCCATAGATAATTTAACGACCATTGTGCTTGCCCATAAGGGCATTCACCATATTCAAGCTAAGGAAATACAAGCACGAATTGATCTTATGCAGAAAAAAAATGACCCTACTTTAGAGCAAGAGATGCAAACCTTAACTAAACGTATACAGTTGTATCATGCGGAAATGGTGAAAATAAATAAATTGTTGATCGAAAATGAAGAAGCCATAACACAACTTGGAGCTACCACCATTGCCATTAGTAATATTAATGTAAATGACGCAGAAGGTAAAATTGATATGGAAAACTCCATGAAGCAATTAATTGAGATTACAAACCGCTCACATGAGTACTCTATAAAAAAACGATAAATAGCTTAAATAATTCAAAAAAAAAATTATTTTTACATTACAATAACATTATATCTGATGAGTGAAGATGCAGTAAAGCAGCAACTTGAAGTTCTAGAAGAAACAAAAATTAGAGCTGAATTAGGGTTCAAACCAGTAGAAGAACTTGAAATTGACACAGCCCTCGATAAAAAAGCAGATGTTTTTCTAAATCAATTACTTGACCCAAGTGTCACAGAACAAGACAAAAGAAGGGCCGTTGATGAAATGGGACTTAAAACCCAGGAAGAGATCACTGCCACGAGCAAAATGCTGGATGCTCCTATTAAGAAATTAGCTGAAAATAGTGAAAATGGTGGACCAGTTGCTAAAGCTTTACTTGACTTAAAAGAACAAGTGGAGGAATTGGACCCCATCAATTTTGATTTTTCAAGTCCTTCTGGATTCTTAGCGAGTATTTCAAGAGCACTGCCTTGGATTGGTAAACCCATGAATAGGTATTTTTCAAAATACATGTCAGCAGAGGCGGTGATTGATGCCATCATCGAATCCCTCAAAAGAGGACGTGATCAATTATCTAGAGACAATATCACCCTCTCTCAAGACAAAGAACGCATGACAAAAGCCATGCACCGCCTGATGAAAACCATCAAACTAGGCCAGTTACTTGATCAAAAATTACAATATAAACTGGACCGGGAGATTGCTCCTGAAGACGAACAGTATCGGTTTGTGCAGGAAGAATTGCTTTTCCCCTTGCGCCAACGTATTTTAGACTTACAGCAGAGTTTAAATGTCAACCAGCAAGGTATTTTAAGTATAGAGATTATTATACGGAACAATCGTGAGCTAATACGTGGTGTGGATCGCGCGTTGAATGTCACTGTAACAGCATTACAAATTGCTGTGGCTTGTGCTTTAGCCCTCAATAATCAAGAAATTGTGCTTAAAAAAATCCATGCCCTCAATGACACTACATCCAAACTCATTGCCAATAATGCCCAACGGCTAAAAATGCAGGGAACGGCTATTCACAAACAAGCCTCTCAATCGATGCTTGACATGCAAACATTGGAAAAAGCTTTTCAAGATATTAAATCGGCGTTAGATGATATTTCTAAATTTAGGCAAGAGGCATTACCCAAAATGGCCAATCAAATCATAAAAATGGACCAGCTGAACAAGGAAGCTTTTGATGCTGTTGAAAAGATGGAAAAAGGGAGCAAGGCCCAATCAGCGATTATCATTGATTTAGATGAAGGTGATTTCGAAGTTGCTTAATTGTTTATAATATGTTGAATAGAAGAATATTGCGCATAAAAGTTATGCAAAATTTTTATGCCTTTTATCAGTGCATGCAATCCAATATCCATAATATCCTGGATGAAATTAGCGATCGTATAAAGCAAGATCAAGCTGAAATTAGTAAAAAAGAACTCGATGCCATACTTGAAACCATACGGCACTACTTTGCAGGTGCATCGGCATTACCTGAGGAATTTGCTTATTCCGATTTAGCTGAATCCTTTGCTAATGAATTATCTAATCAAAATGCAACCGATCAAAAACGGTTTAAAACCCAACTAAAAAACGAGGCACAGCAAATCTATCAACTCTACTTAAAAGTCCTGCGTATCCCAGACCAACTGCTGCAAGTTGCTATCCAACTGGAAGAAAAAAAAGGACGGCAACCTAATAATTTAAGAGAAAACAAGGTTATTCAAGCTTTAAATAATAGCCAAAAAATACAACAAGAGTTTCAAGCTTATCCCCTAACTTGGAAAGATGAAATTGAAAATTTTCGAATTTGGGTTAAAGACATCCTATTTAAGGATGAACAGTATCAAACCTATATGCTTTTAGAGCATCCTGATGCACAAGCTGATAGGGAATTTATCCTTTATCTTATCAAAAAAATTCTCTTTAAAAACCCCACGATTACCTCTTATTTAGAAGAACACGATATTTGTTGGCAAGAAAATAAAGACGTGCTACGAAGTATGGTTAGTTGGACGATACGAGATATTAACTCAGCCACAGACGAACCCCCTCTTGCCATACTTTCGATCAATTGGGAGGATGATCAGCAGTTTCTCTTGGAATTATTTGACCAAATCATGGCTCATCATGAGCAGTACGATCAATTGGTAGTCAAGCATTCTAAAAATTGGGACATTCAACGCATCGCACTAATCGACCATATCATTATCAAACTGGCCATTTGCGAAATGTTATTATTTCCCAGTATCCCAGTAAAAGTGACCATTAATGAATACATTGAAATGGCCAAAAAATACAGCACGCCCAAGAGCCGTCAATTTGTAAACGGTATTTTGCACGTGATTCATAAGCAGTTAGAAGAAGAAGGCGCAATCAAGAAAAGTGGGAAAGGGCTAATTGATAATAAGTAGGTATTTTTTGAACATAATTAGCAAAATATATTCAAAATTTGGTTAGATTTTATAAAATACACGTCAAAAACTAACTTAAAAGTTATTCAAATATGAACTGATCTTATGAAACGAATTGGAGTTTTTACATCAGGAGGTGACTCACCGGGCATGAATGCTGCAGTTCGTGCTGTGGTGCGTACGGCCATTTATCGTGAAATTGAAGTTTGGGGCATTTATTATGGGTACAAAGGGATGATTAATGGGCAGCTCGAACGCCTAAACTCAAGGTCAGTAGGTAATATTATTCAGCGCGGCGGCACCATCTTAAAGTCAGCCCGGAGCAAGGAATTTATGGAAAAAGCGGGGCGGAAAAAAGCCTTTGAAAACCTTAAAAAGCACGAAATTGATGGCATAGTTGCTATTGGTGGTAATGGTACATTTACTGGAGCCCAGCTCTTTTTTGAAGAATTCGGCATTCCAACCGTTGGTATGCCTGGCACCATTGACAACGACCTTTACGGAACGGACTTTACCATTGGATATGATACAGCTGTGAATACAGCCCTGCAGGCAGTGGATAAAATCAGAGATACGGCCGATTCGCACGATCGAATATTTTTTATAGAACTCATGGGTAGAGACTCTGGCTATATCACCATGTATACCGCTATAGCAGGTGGTGCAGAACTAGCTATGGTTCCTGAAACCAAAACAAGTATTGCCGAGGTGGTCGAAACGCTTGTGAGTAGTCAGAAAAAAGGAAAAGCAAGCTCGATCATAATTGTGGCCGAAGGAGATGAGGAAGGTAATGCCCTTGAAGTAATCGAAAAAGTAAAAAAGGCCATGCCAGCACCATGCCCCATGAGAGTGGCTATATTAGGGCATATTCAGCGCGGAGGCGCGCCCAGTGCAGCAGACCGAATCCTTGCAAGCCGATTAGGTGTGGCAGCTGTGGATGGTTTACTTAGCGGCAAACAAAGTTGTATGGCAGGCATAATCAATAATCAAATTGTATACACTCCTTTTGCGGATTGCATCTCAAAGCAAAAGAACTGGCCCGAGGACCTCAATAATATGATTCAGGTATTGAGTATTTAAGGCTTCACAATTATTTTTACTTGAATAAACTTAGTCGAAGATAAGGGGGAATTTTACCTCCAAACCCCTTACAGCACCTTTTCCACAACGCTCAGCACATTTGTCTTGAAAACATAGCGCCTTGTGGTGGTTTGACCGATGGGCCTATCCCCGCCCGGCCGGAAGGCCATTTCCCTTCTGGAAATTCTTCCATCTTTGTTATCCCAAATTAAGCAATAGAATTTGTATTGAAGGCATTAAGTGACAAAAATCAGGATTATTAGGTGAAAAGCATAGCAGCGCTATGGTTTGAAGCTAATATGAAGTAAAGCAACTGATTAGAAGCAATTTATGACTGTAATAGAATCTCTATTGTTTATTTTGGGGTTATAGTTGTGTTCATCTTTCGTTTTCGAAGATCGCTCTTCTATGCCATTTGATGAAACTGCAGGGCACACGCAAATTTTATTCCATTACCTAGATTTTAATGCCACACTCAAACCAATAAAATCCAACCCACACCATTTACATTAAAATTTGATCCATATTCATAATAAACCCTACGCCCCTATCGTTAATTTGAGTAAAATTCCCTAATTTTGTTTAAAAAGAAGGATACAAAATGGATAAAATTCGCGTTGGAATTTTTTTTGGTGGGCCATCACGTGAGCGAGAAGTGTCATTTGCAGGTGGGCGTACCGTTTTCGACAATTTAGACAAAGCGATTTTCGAGGCTATTCCCATTTTTGTGGATAGCTTAGGCCATTTTATTTTATTGGATTGGCACCATATTTATAAGGGCTCCATTCGTGATTTTTATCCTCCAAGTGCCTTTATACCACCATCGCCAAATCAATTTCAAGTATATATTGAGTCACTCGGCAAGCTTAAGGACCATGAGCTTACCTCGCTTATTCACCAAATTGGTAAACCGATTTATCCCGGTAAATTTAAGGATATATTTGACTTTGCCTTTTTGGCACTACATGGTCCATATGGAGAGGATGGTGCCATTCAAGGCCTGCTAGAGTGGTATAATATTACCTATTCTGGCGCAGGTATTTTACCCTCAGCCATTGGCATTGACAAGGTCGTACAGAAGCAACAACTCAACGCCTTCCAGTTTAAGACTCCCTCGTACATCATCGTATCGATGGAAAACTGGCATCAAAACACACAGGCCATTTTTAATCAAATTAAGGAAAAAATTGGCTTTCCCTGTGTCATTAAAGCTCCTCATCAAGGTTCTTCCATAGGGGTGAGCATTGTGAAAGAAGCTGACTTACAAGCCGTACAATCGGCCATACGAACGGCATTTTTTGAAGATCAAATTGACTTAGCTGCTTGGAAAAGCTGGTCAGCCAGTGAAAAGCAACAAAAAGTAGCCCACATTACGGATATTCGAGCAGGAATTGGATTACCCGTTATTACAGAAGAAGATGAGCCAATCTATCATCCTGAGCAACTCCTGAAATATATTGAGCAGAAAGCAGAGACCCGATCTGATATGCTAAATTTGCGCATCGAACAATCTGAGAATTACGCACTTATCGAATCATTTTTAGATGGAAAAGAATTTTCTTGTATTGTGATTGAGCAAGAAGATGGAAGCCCGCTTGCTTTGCCTCCTACCGAGATTAAAAAAGCAGGGCAATTTTTCGACTATCGTTCCAAGTATTTACCAGGTATGAGCCGAAAGATTACGCCCATCGAACTTGAAAATAAGGAAATTCAACGTATCTGCTTGGCATGTGAAAGCTTATTCACGGCCATTTATGGGCAGGTGTATGCTCGAATCGATGGATTTTACACACCTTCAGGTGAGATTTACTTGAACGATCCTAACACAACTTCAGGCATGCTACCCTCTTCCTTTTTCTTCCATCAAGCTGCTGAAATTCAACTTAATCCGTCGCAGTTTTTAACTTATATTATTAGCACATCACTGAACCAGCGTATACGCCACGGTAAAAATAGCAGCACAAATATAAAGCAGTTAGAGACCATTGATCGAAAACTGCATGAAGCCAAAACAAAAGATGCTCAGAAGATAAAAGTGGGTGTGATCATGGGTGGATTTTCGGCCGAACGGCATATATCGATCGAAAGTGGGCGAAATATTTATGAAAAACTCGCTTCGTCCACCAAATATGAGCCCATTCCTATATATTTAACTGGTACACTTGACCAGCATAAACTTTATCGCTTACCCATTTCCATTTTATTGAAGGATAATGCCGATGATATTAAAGAAAAAGTAGAATCAAATCACGTTGAGCATGAAATGATTACAACGATTCGAAACAAAGCGCAAAACATTACCGAAAAATTTGCAGGTACTGCCCTTAAAAAACCCGAGTCCATCACCTACAAACAACTAGCAGAGCTTGTAGATCGAGTATTTATCGCTATTCATGGTAGGCCCGGTGAAGATGGTAATATTCAACAAAATTTAGAGAAGTATGATGTACCATACAATGGTTCCGGCATAGCTAGCTCACAAATCACCATTAATAAATTCAATACCAATGAATTACTTCAAAAAAATGGCATCAATGTAGCCAAACATATGCTGGTAAGTCAAACTGAATGGGAAAGCGGACAGGCGATTGCAAAAATCGAAGCTGATTTTTCATACCCATTCATTGCAAAACCAGATGATGATGGATGCAGTGCTGCCGTCAAACGTATTGAAGACCGATCTGAGTTAGAGGCTTTTGGTGCCCTTATTTTTAGAGCTAATCAAGAATTGCCCAAGGAATTATGCGTAGCACTAGATTTAATGGTCAATGAAGAGTTCCCTCAGAAAAATTGTTTTCTGGTGGAAGAATTAATTGAGCAAAAAGATGCTGACGATTTTATGGAAATTACGGTCGGTCTACTAACGCATTTTTCAGAAGAAACTACCATAGAGTATGAGGTATTTTCCCCTTCGGAGACCATCGTATCCGGTGAAATCCTTTCACTTGAAGAAAAATTCTTGGCCGGTGAAGGGCAAAACATCACTCCAGCTCGATTTAGTAAAGATAAGGAGAAAAATGAATTGATTGAACAGCAAGTAAAAGCTACGATTGAGCAGGTTGCTAAATTACTTCAAATAGAAGGTTATGCCAGGATAGATGCTTTTGTTCGGATTTATGGTGAAAAGGCGGAAACCATCATTATTGAGGTAAATTCCCTACCCGGGATGACTCCTGCCACCTGTATCTTTCATCAAACGGCTCTAAATGGCTATTCACCTTATCAATTTATTGATAAAATATTAGATTTTGGTGCGAATCGATTACATTTACAATCCCAATAATATGATAATATGAATTGGCGTTCAAAAAATAAAATGAAAGTGGGTATGCATTTCCTAGTCATAGTGGGATTCGGATTCTTACTCATTTACCTCTTTTTTAATGTTTATTTGCCATCAACGACGAATCATGGGGAGACGATCACTGTTCCCGATGTTTATACCATGCATATTGATAAAGTAGAAAACTTTTTGGGAGAACGGGGCCTCCGCTATGAAGTAAAAAAAGATTCCATTTTTGACCCAGCATATGCTCCACAAACAGTACTATTACAGTATCCACCAGCAGGTACTAAAGTGAAGCAAAAAAGAAAATTATACCTTACCCTTAATGCTAAAATGCCACCCAAAACGCCCATGCCCTTGCTAATTGGGCTTAGCTTAAATAAAAAAGAGATCGTCGAGAACATACTCAGTGATGCAGGTCTTAAACTCGGCGCGTTAAAATATCGACCAGATTTGGCCGAAAATGTTATTTTAGAACAATGGTGTGAAGGTCAAAAACTGGAGAAAGATAGTATTTTAGCCGGAATTTACATAGCTAAAGGCACACGAATTGATATTGTGGTGGGCGATGGGCTTGGTGCCAATGAATTTGAGACCCCTGAACTTATTGGCATGCCTATTGACGAGGCGGAGGTATCACTCGCTGGCGCTGGATTAAAACTTGGTAGTGTGATTCAACGTGAAATGGATGAAATAGATAGCGCTGCTATACCAGGTCAAATTTTAAAACAAAGACCTTTGCCGGGTACGATGATACGAACGGGTGCTGTAGTGGATGTTTGGATTGTAGCTACAGACTCGCTCATGATAGATGATTACATGGAAGAGCAAGATTCGCTTTTATATAAGTTTGACGGAGACGAATGATGCATAAGAATTTGAAAACCAATCTCATATATTTATTCGTTGCATATTTTGCGTTGAATACTGTATCGTATAGTCAACTCCTTGAAGTGCCTGTTGCCCGATCCATTTCAACAAAGGCAGCCAAGGTCAGTGCGAAAGGCGATACATTGCACCTCCCCTTTTGGGATGATTTCTCCACTGCATTCAAAATTGATAGTAGCAAATGGGAAAATAGCGGAAACATTCATATTAGCTCTACCTTAGGCTATGAACCTCCAACGTTAAGTGCGGCCCACTTTGATGGTTTAGATATAAACGGGGCACCTTATTCTACTAATAAGACAAGCAATGGCTTGGCCGACGCCCTAATCAGTAAGCCACTTTACATGGCTCAGATCCCATTTCATTTTACTGAAAACGTTTACCTTAGTTTTTATTACCAAATCAAAGGTAATGGAGATGGGCCAGATACCAATTTAGGTGATAGCCTGCGCCTCCAATTTAAAGTAAATGATAGTACCTGGGTAAGTGTTTGGAAGGCCGATGATGGGCAAGATGCCTTGGAGCAATTTCAGCAAGTTATTTTAAAGGTAAATGAGGCCTATTTATATGATGGCTTTCAATTCAGGTTTCAAAATTTTGGGAATTTATCAGGAGGTTTTGACCATTGGCATGTTGATTATGTTTATTTACATTATAAAAGAAGTAATAGTGATTTGAGTTACTTTGACCGGGCCCTAACCACCCAACCCACTTCCATTTTTGCACCTTATAGCGCCATACCGATTACTCAATTTATTGCCCATCCTGAGCAATATCTCACAAATACCTATGTTCGGCTTTATAATTTAGATCATGCGCCACAGCCTATTGGCTATAACGCACTTATATATGATGCGGAGCGCCAGAACACTGTCATAGACAGTATGTTTGTAGATGATGGTACGGGTTTTGTCATCAATGGGCTAACTGATACCCTATTAAGCGCACCACCGGTTGATGCTTCAAAACTCCTTAACTATTACAATAGTTTAACACAAAAAGACTCCCTCTATTTGATTACCATGTATCACCTGGCTCGGAGTGCCGATACTTATTTAATTGACAGTATAGATGATGATAATCAAGATACGACATACTTTGAGCAAGTAGATTATCGAGTCAATGATACGGTAAGGTCCGTGCATGTATTGCATGACTATTATGCCTATGATGACGGAAGCGCAGAATTTGGGGCTGGGGTAAAGCAATTTGGGAGCCAACTTGCCTATCAGTATGTGCTTGAAGAACCCGCTTGGATTACCCACATTCAGATTCACTTTCCAAATTTTGGAGACCCTGCAGCGCCCATCACCCTAAAAGTTTGGGACAAGCTAGATAGCCTTGATCGTCATATCATTATAGAACAAAACGAAACCAGTCAAGCTCATCAAATTAATACATTTGGTAGCTACGAATTGTATAGTCCCGTACAGGTAGCTGACACCTTTTACATTGGGTTTGAGCAAAGTGTGAATGAGCGCCTGCTCGTTGGGCTGGACAAAAATACAGATTCTGGTGATCGAATTTATTATAATACAGATGGGCAGTGGGTTCAAAATACAGGCGTACAAGGTAGCCTCTTGATGCGGCCTCAGTTTAAGAAAAACCCCGTCCTTCATACTCAGAATAGTGAGAATATCCATGAAATTAAAGTATTTCCAAATCCAACTCAAAGCAGTTGCCGATTAAGTGGGGCGCCCATTCAGTCGGTTCAAATTTATAGTTTGACAGGCATGCAACTTGAAGCACCCATTCATCATGACCAGCAAGATCAACTCATTGAGATGGATCATCTGAATGCAGGAATTTATTTGTTAAAAGTAACACTAAAAGATGGGCAGATAATGCACTTTAAAATTCATAAAATTTAAATAAATTTAGCAGATTACATTCAATATTTTTGATTTATTAAATGTTTTTTGCTAAATTAATTCAATACATTCCATATTCACGTCTAATCAGAAACGATCATTATTGTAAAAATTCCATAAATCAATTGCCTAAATTGTTTTAAATTAATAACTTATCAAATTATTCCAACCACCTATAAGATCAGCAATAATTGCAATGCCATTAGTGCTTATTTCATGCTTATGAAGCTCAAGTTTAAATTTATCCAACAAAAATTAACCATACTACTGTTTATCACTAGTAAGTTATTGCTTGCTTCATTTGATAAAGATGCTTTAAATAAATTAAACTTTAGCCAACTAGATAGCTTACTTGTATCCTTTTATAATCAAGGTAATTACGATCAAGCCATTGCTTGCGCTGAGGCAGCTCGGAATTTGGTTTTCAAAAAAAATGGTAAGATGGATTCATTATATTCCTTTGTCACTAGTGATCTAGCATTATTAAATATGAAGGTAGGCAAGTATAAATTGGCAGAAAAGCTTCAACTCGAAGCATTAAATATCCGTAGCAAAATATTCAATAAAAACCATCATGATTATGCCGCATCTGTTCATAACCTAGCACTGCTATATCACCATATGGGACAGTACAAGAAAGCAGAGCCGTTGTTTATTGAAAATCTAGCTATCGTTGCAAATACCGTCGGTAAAATGCATGCCGATTATGCCATCTCATTAACAAATTTAGCTACACTTTACACTGATATGGGCAGGTATAAAGAGTCTGAGTCTCTTAATATAAAGGCCAATAAAATCCGTGCCAAAATCTTTGGAGAAGAACACCCCATTTATGCCAAATCATTGAATAGCCTCGCCGTATTATACAAACACATGGGCAAATTAGAAAAATCAAAGACCTTACAGCTAAAAGCGTTAAAAATTAGGGCCAAATCGCTCGGAAAAACACACCCGAATTATGCTACCTCACTTACAAATCTAGCTTCCTTATATAAAGAGATGGGGCAATTCCACCGCGCCGAACCCCTTTACTTAGAATCGTTAAAAATTGACGCTAAAACCATGAGTACTAATCATCCAGATTACGCAAAATCGTTGAATAACTTAGCGTTACTGTATGTTAAAATGGGCAGCTTTCAACAAGCCAAAGAACTTTATATCAAATCATTAAAAATTGTCGAGCAAGCCTCCAACAAACATCACCCATTTTATGCTTCATTGCTCAATAATTTAGCAAGTTTATATCAATTGATGGGCCAACTGAACAAATCCGAAGCTCTTTTTAAAGAAGCCCTCAACCTTAGAAAACAAGTCATTGGTAAATGGCACCCAGATTATGCCGCTAATATCAATGATTTAGCGCTTTTATATAAAAAAATGGGCAAGTACATTCCTGCCGAATCCTTATTTTTAGAAGCATTGGCAATAAACAAAAAAACGATTGGTGAAAAACACACCCAAAATATCTCAAACCTGACCGATTTAGCATTAATTAGTATGGAACTTGGTAAATATAAGCCAGCGCATCAATATATTTGCCAATCCGTACAATTGCTCACGAATATTACCATTAGATCACCAATGGATACAGTATGGATTCATCAATTAAAACAGTACCGCTTCCCATCCAATCAACCAATGCTTGAACTCATAAAAGCACTAGCCTGCCAGTTTGATTTGTTTGCTTTAGCAAAAACTCATCAGGCTCGTCAGCAACAACGGCGTCTAGCTAATTTAGCTATACATTTACTAAATAAAGGCAAAAATAATTACATTTATGACCAAGATAAATTACGTCAAATAGAAGAAAGTTTTCAATGGATGCAACGTAGCTTATCCATTTTAAATTTGAAAGAAGAAACAGAACAGGCCTTTCAACTTGCTGAACTCCACAAATCAGTGCTATTAATGGAAGCCACAAAAGCAACGAAAGCTTTCCAGTTAGGGAAACTTCCAGACTCCCTCCTGCTGTTAGAACGAACACTTAATATTAAACAAACTGAACTCGAAGTAGAACTAGTAAAAGATACGAATGAGTGGACCAAAGATAGCGTTAGAATGGTACTAAATGAAATCAATTTTCAAATGGATACACTAAAACGTTTCTTTTTAAACCATTATCCTAACTATTTATCGTATAAACATCAACAAAAGATGGTAAGCATAAATGAAATTCAACGAAAACTTGATCGTCATTCTGCACTCATTGAATATGTCATTGGAGACTCCTCTATATATGCCTTTTACATTGATCAAAACCAAGCAAAATCTATCCAACTTCCTGTGCATGTTCGGCTTTTAAACAAAAAACTTACCGAAATGAATCAGGTAATCAGAGCATTTGACTTATTACCCGATACCCAAAACCAACCAAATCAGTTATATCAACGTTATGTAGCCCAAGCGTTTTGGTGTTATGATAAACTACTTAGGCCATTGATTGCTCAAGATACCACTATAACACATCTAATTGTCATACCTGATGGTCAGCTATGTCATATACCCTTTGAGACTTTATTAACAGAGAATATTAAATCCACTTTACCATTTCAACGGCTTCCCTATTTGTTAAACAACTATCAGGTGAGCTATCATTATTCAGCTATTCTCTGGAAAGACCAACAAGAGCATGAATTCTCTTCTCAAAACATACCAAATGGGCAAATGCTAGCAATGGCATCTCAATACCAGGGAACTTACGAAAATAATTTAACCACAAGGTTGCCTGCTCACATGCGCCTAAGAGGAGAGCTCATTCCACTGCCAGCTGCTAAAAAGGAGGTTGAAACTTTATCAAATGCATTTAAGGGTTACTTTGGATTTGATACACTTGCTACCGAAAGGATGTTTAAAAAACTTGCTAATCAATATGATATTATTCACTTAGCAATGCATGGCGTTTTTAATGAACAGTTCCCTACTTTATCAAGCCTTGTATTTACTGAAGATCAGGATAGCTTAGAAGATAACTTGTTGCAAGCATACGAAATAGCAAAGCTAGAACTTCAAGCCAAACTTGTTGTATTATCAGCTTGCCAGACAGGTTACGGAAGGTTAGAACGAGGAAATGGAACCGCATCTCTTGCACGGGCATTTATGTATGCTGGAACGCCATCTCTTATTGTCTCCTTATGGCAGGTTGATGATTTGGCCACTTCTAAAATAATGAACGCTTTTTATGACCATCTATCCGATGGACTCAACAAAGCAGAAGCATTACGCCAAGCTAAACTGGAGTATATCCACCAAATGGATGGACCATTTGCGCACCCTGCTTACTGGTCTGCCTTTATTCAGATTGGCAATAGCGCACCAATTTATATCCAGAAAAAGAGTTCTTTTAAAGTTTGGTGGTGGGTCTTTGGAGTTTTAATAATTATTGGGGTAGTTTTTGTTTTTTGGAGAAGTAAGGTTGCAATATTCCGACCTATATGTTAGATTATGCATTTAGACATGTCTATTTTGAACTAATTTTACAGATTTCATTGAAATTATACCTATTTCTTTGATCCATTGCATATATCACCCTCTATATAGGGTGTTGGCCAAGCTTTTAATTTTTCAATTCGTTTTGAAGTCATATCGATGAGAATATACATTCTACATTGCTTGAATGCAGTTCCATAGTGAAATAACTTATCTTCCTCTGGAAATTGCATTTCTAACTCTACAGCTCTATAATCTAGCCAGATGGCTTGTGATGCATCCAATTTCTTAAGAAATAATGTATCTGAGGCATATTTGACTTGAATTTCTTGCAGTACCTGCGCAAGTGCCTGCTCTGCTTCAAGCATATTTTTATAGGGCTGATTAGCTTTTGATGGTTGAACTAAGGTAATACTAATAAGTACAAAAATTAAGGTGAATTTCATGATTGAATGTTTTATAGTTTAAATTTGAATATATTTAGCAAATTTCATTGAAATACTACTCCTCCAATATTAAGTTTTTATATTAGTTTTAGACTAAAATTGTTTAGTTTAGTTTAGTTTTAATATTAATTGAAAATTAATGATTTAACCAGATTTTTCTTTTTTTAATTTGGGCGTTTCTCAGTCTCAAAATAAATTTGAGACTGAGACCAGGCTACAAAATGGTCCCGTCCCAAGGGACCCAGCCATAAATAGCTGGCCTTTTATATCCTTAACGCGAATCGATAGTGGAGCATAAAACATGTTTCAATTATATTTTATAGGAACTTTCCAACTAGTAAAATTAAACCAGTTTAGCAAAATACAGTCAAAATCTAAACATCATCCCGCTTCCTTACCCTTATTGCTTTAGGCGTGATCTCAACCCACTCATCGTTTTTGATAAAAGCCAAAGTTTCTTCCAATGACATTACTTTTTTAGGCGCTATTTTGGCATTATCGTCCGAGCCCGCAGCGCGCATATTCGTGAGCTTTTTTCCTTTTTGTACATTGAGTTCTAAGTCGTTCCCGCGCGTATGAATGCCAATAACTTGTCCTTTATAAACCTCTTCACCAGGATCCACTAAGAAAATACCTCGATCTTGTAAACGATCAACGGAATAGGCTGTGACCATGCCCGTCTCCATCGAAATCAATGAGCCAGAATCTCGGTCCGGTAATCCATCTACAATTGGTCGGTATTCCAGAAACTGATGGTGTACCACCGCTTCACCGGCACTTGCTGTAAGCAAGATATTCCGTATGCCGATCAGGCCTCGCGTAGGGATTTCAAAGAGTAAGATTTGCCTGTCACCACGTGACTCCATCGACATCATTTGGCCCTTGCGTTGGGTTACAATCTGTATCACTTTTCCGCTGTATTCCTCCAGCACATCGATGACCAACTGCTCAAAAGGCTCCATTTTTTGCCCATTCACTTCTTTAATTATCACTTGAGGCTTACCTACTTGTAGCTCATACCCTTCACGTCGCATGGTCTCCAACAAAATGGACATGTGGAGAATCCCCCTTCCAAATACCTGGAATTGATCCTCACGCTCGGTATAATTTAACTTGAGGGCAATATCTTTCTGTGTTTCTTTCTCTAATCTAGCTTTTACATGCTTAGATGTCACAAATTTTCCTTCTTTACCATAAAAAGGACTATTATTGATCGAAAAAAGCATGTTGATGGTAGGATCTTCTAATGTGATCGATGGAAGTGGCTCCGGGTGCTCCACATCACAAAGGCAATCGCCAATTTCAAACTCCTCAATACCTGATAAGGCACAAATGTCACCGCCTTGCACATGCTCTACCTTCTTTTTACTCAACCCATCAAATACAAATAATTCTTTAATGCGTACTTTCTTCTGACTACCATCTTTTACAGAGAGCACTACTTGTGTATTACTTGTAAGCTGCCCTCGGTGTACCCTGCCAATGGCAATTTTTCCAATAAAAGTAGAGAACTCAAAGTTAGTCACCTGAAATTGCAGGTTACCTTCAGGTACTTTAGGAGCTGGTATCGTTTTGATAATTTCATCCAGCACATAGGTGATATCACTAGTAGGCGTTTTCCAATCCGGTCCCATCCAGCCCTGTTTCGAAGAGCCATACACCGATATAAAGTTGAGCTGATCTTCGGTAGCACCCAGTTGATCCATAAGCTCGAAAATATCGTCCACCACCTCATCGGGCCGGCAGTTAAGCTTATCTACCTTGTTTACAACCACAATGGGCTTCAGACCAAGCTGTAAAGCTTTACTTAACACAAAGCGTGTCTGCGGCATGGGCCCCTCAAAGGCATCCACAAGCAACAGTACCCCATCAGCCATATTGAGTACACGCTCTACCTCGCCGCCAAAGTCTGCGTGACCAGGTGTGTCAATGATGTTAATTTTATGATCGTTATAATTTACAGCGATATTTTTGGATCGAATCGTAATGCCACGTTCACGTTCGAGTTCATGAAAATCCAATACCAATTCTCCATCATTGTCCTTCCCGCTATCTACCTTACAGGCTTCGATGATCCGGTCTACTAGGGTGGTTTTACCATGGTCAACATGCGCGATAATCGCTACGTTTCTAATGTTCATTATTTGTTTGGGTTTAGCTTATTTTCTGTTTGTTTATACCTTTTTCAGGTGAGTTTTGTTTATAAATTTGATATTTTTGAATATATTTTGCTAATTTTATTCAAAATTTTCCTACTTTTTATTGATTTTGGCTTTGACAACTTTGAGCATACCAAAGTGAATTAAGCAAGCAAAAACCATTCCAACTCCGCCGCCTACCAAAATATCTATGGGATAATGCACTCCCACATAAATTCGACTGTATGAAACCACTGCTGCCCAGGCAAATAAAGCAGCAAACCATTTATTTTCTTTTCTAAAAAAAAGCCATAATATCATAGCCACCCCAAAAGTGTTGGCAGCATGGGAAGAAGCAAATCCATATTGACCCCCACAGCCCTTTACAAGGTGTACTTGCTCTTGAATAGCTGGCTCGTGACAA